>NZ_CP063204.1:20000-270000 GCF_019904275.1 Zunongwangia sp. SCSIO 43204 | reverse complement strand
TCTCCATATTAAAGTTGTTATTATCTAATTTATTATCTGGATTGTAAATGTAAGCGATCCCGCCGCTCATACCTGCAGCAAAATTACGTCCTATTTTACCTAATATTACAGCTCTACCACCAGTCATATACTCACAACCATGGTCACCAATTCCTTCGATAACTGCTTTGGCTCCAGAGTTTCTTACACAGAAACGTTCACCTCCAATTCCGTTAATGTAAGCTTCTCCATTAATTGCACCGTATAAGGCAACATTTCCTATAATTACATTTTCGTCAGATTTAAAAGTGGCCTCTTCAGGTTTTTTAACTGTAAGCGTAGCTCCACTAAGACCTTTTCCGAAGTAATCATTAGTATTTCCGGTAACATTCATCGTAAGTCCACGTGTAGCGAAAGCACCAAAACTTTGCCCTGCGGATCCTTTAAAGTTTAGATCAAGAGTATGCTCTGGTAAGCCGCCTTCTCCATGAATTTTAGATATTTCGTTACTTAAGATCGCACCAGTTGTTCTATTAATATTGGAAATATCGAAATCCAAACTCATTTTTTCCTTTCGGTAAATAGCTGGGTGAGCTTTACTAAGAATATCAAAATCTAAAGCATTTTCTAGACCGTGATTTTGATCCTGAGTTTTATAAAGCGGAAGGTCTTTATCGATATTAGGCTTGTATAGAATATTTGATAAATCGATTCCCTGAGCTTTATAATGCTCTATAGCACGATCCATGTCTAATTTCTGGCTTTGACCAACCATTTCGTTAAGGGTTCTAAAACCAAGACTCGCCATAATTTCACGCAATTCTTGTGCTACGAAGTACATAAAGTTAATTACGTTTTCAGGGGTTCCTTTAAAGTTCTTTCTTAATTCTGGGTCCTGAGTAGCAATCCCAACTGGACATGTGTTTAGATGACATGCACGCATCATAATACATCCAGAAGCAACAAGCGGAGCTGTAGAGAAACCAAATTCTTCAGCACCTAGTAAACAAGCGATCGCAACGTCACGTCCTGTTTTTAACTGTCCGTCACATTCAACTGTAATTCTACTTCTTAGATTATTTAAAAGCAAAGTTTGTTGTGCTTCAGCAATTCCTAATTCCCAAGGTAAACCTGCGTGTCTTAATGAAGTAAGAGGAGAAGCTCCAGTACCACCATCGTAACCAGAAATAAGAACAACGTCTGCTTTTGCTTTTGCAACACCAGCTGCAATAGTACCTACACCAACTTTAGAAACAAGTTTTACGTTGATACGTGCTTCTCTATTCGCGTTTTTAAGATCAAAAATCAATTGCGCTAAATCCTCGATAGAATAAATATCGTGGTGAGGAGGCGGAGAAATAAGTCCTACATAAGGAGTAGAATTTCTTGTTTTTGCAATAGAAGGATTAACTTTTGGTCCTGGTAACTGTCCACCTTCACCAGGTTTAGCTCCCTGAGCCATTTTAATCTGAATCTCTTTCGCATTAGATAGATAATTAATCGATACACCAAATCGTCCTGAAGCTACCTGTTTAATAGCGCTGTTTCTCCAGTTTCCGTTAGGGTCTCTGGTAAAACGATTAGCATCTTCACCACCTTCGCCACTATTACTTTTTCCTTGTAGACGGTTCATGGCAATAGCAAGATTCTCGTGAGCCTCTTTACTAATCGAACCAAACGACATCGCTCCGGTCTTAAATCTTTTTACGATTTCTGTCCATGGCTCAACTTCGTCTATAGAAATAGGATTAAGCTCTTTAAACTTAAACATTCCTCGAAGTGTCATCAGGTTTTTAGTCTGATTATTAATGAAATTCGAGTATTCCTGATATGTTTTGTAGCTATTTTGCTTAACCGCCTGTTGTAATTTTGCTACTGAAGCAGGGTTAAGCATATGACGCTCACCATTTCTTCTCCAGCGGTAATCACCACCAATTTCCAGGTCTAAACCTGTCTCGGTTTCTGGCGGAGTAAAGGCAAGTTTGTAACGTTTTTGGATCTCTTTTTCAATTTCGTAGAGACCAATTCCTTCAATTCTTGAAGGTGTGTTTGTAAAGTACTTGTTGGTGAATTTCTTGTTTAACCCTAAAATTTCAAAGATCTGTGATCCACGGTAAGAATGTAAGGTAGAGATACCAATTTTATTCATGATCTTAACAATACCCTTACCAATTGCTTTGTTGAAGTTTTTAACAGCAACATCTGGATCTTTTTCGTCGATGTCACCTTCTTCAGAAAGCTTGTAAATAATTTCGTTTACCATGTATGGATTGATGGCGCATGCACCATAACCAAATAGTAAGGCGAAGTGATGTGGTTCTCTAGGCTCTGCAGATTCAATTACGATACCAAAAGCAGATCTTCTTTTATGTTTTTTAAGTTCGTGATGAACAAAAGAACAAGCTAATAACGAAGGAATAGGAGCAAGTTTATTACTTACGTTTCTATCAGAAAGGATAATTATATTTCTGTCTTCATCTACAGCTTTTCTAATTTCCAGAACAATTTCTTCAAGGCGCTCTTCAAGCCCATTTAAGCCTTTGTCAATTTCATATAATATTGAAATTGATTTTGCACGAAAATCTGGATGATCTATATATTTTATTTTATCCAGGTCTTCGTTAGAGATTACTGGATTCTGAATTCTAAGTTTTTTAGCATGCTCTGGGGTAATGTCAAAAATATTTTTGTCTTCCCCAATAGATAAGCTAATATCAGTAACGATCTCTTCACGAATTCCATCTAAAGGTGGGTTGGTTACCTGAGCAAATAATTGTTTGAAATAATTAAATAAAAGTTGTGGTTTGTCTGAAAGAACAGCCAAAGGAATATCTGTACCCATAGATCCAATAGCCTCTTTACCTTGAGTAGCCATTGGGCTAATGATAGTTTTAATATCCTCGATAGTGTAACCAAAAACTTTTTGTCTTGTTTTAAAATCTACCGGCTCTACAGGAGTTTTGTTTCCAGTATAAGGAATATCTGCAAGTGGCAGTAAATTTGAGTCTAGCCATTTGCGATAAGGGCGTTTAGAAACAATTTGCTCTTTAACTTCTTCGTCACCAACGATGCGACCTTCAACCATATCTACCAGAAACATTTTTCCAGGTTCAAGGCGACCGTGTAATTCTACATTTTCTGGCTTTACATCAACTACACCAGTTTCGGAAGACATAATTACATAACCGTCTTTTGTAACGGTATATCGAGAAGGCCTTAAACCGTTACGGTCTAGCAATGCTCCAATATATTGCCCATCTGTAAACGGAATTGAAGCCGGGCCGTCCCATGGCTCCATGATGCAGGCATTATATTCATAAAATGCCTTCTTGCTGTCTCCCATAGAAGGATTTTTCTCCCAGGCTTCAGGTACCATCATCATAATCGCTTCTGGTAAAGAACGTCCTGTTTGTAAAAGCATTTCTAAAACCATATCCATAGAAGCAGAATCAGATTTTCCTTCTAAGGTCACTGGTAAGATCTTTTTGATATCTTCTCCAAAAATTTCACTTTCAAAAAGTTCTTCCCTGGCTTTCATTCGGCTAAGGTTTCCTCTTAAAGTGTTTATTTCTCCATTGTGACACATGTACCTAAAAGGTTGTGCCAAATCCCAAGTAGGGAATGTATTGGTAGAGAAACGTTGGTGCACTAAAGCGAGTTTAGTTACCAGGTCTGGATCGTTAAGATCTGTATAGTAGATATTGATGTCTTGCGGCATCAATAATCCTTTGTAAATAATTGTTTTTGTAGATAAACTTGGAAGGTAGAAATATTCAGCTTCTCCTAGATTGGAGCTGTATATTTTATGTTCTGCAATTTTTCTTGCGGCAAATAATTTAGCTCTAAAAACATCGTCGGTCGTATCTTCGTCTTTACCAATAAATATTTGCTGTACGTTTGGCTCACTTAACGTTGCGATACTTCCTAAACAGGATTTATCGACCGGTACTTCTCTCCAGCCTATAATATTTAATCCCTGATTAATGACTTCTTCTTCGAAGATCTCTTTACAAATCTTAAGCTGATTTTTAGATCTTGGAAGAAAAACCATTCCCGCTGCATATTCACCAAATTCAGGTAAATCGAAGTCACAAACTTTCTTGAAGAAATTATGCGGAATTTCAATCAAAATTCCAGCCCCATCTCCAGTTTTTCCATCAGCACTTACCGCTCCACGATGTTCTAATCGAATTAGAATATCCAAAGCTTTGTGAATGATGTCGTTTGTGCGCTTACCTTTTAAGTTACAAATGAATCCCGCGCCGCAATTATCTCTCTCAAATTCAGGCAAGTAAAGCCCCTGCTCTTTTGGTCTCATAACCTATCTTCCTTATATTATTACTACAAAAATATCTAAATTAGTAAAGAATATGAAAGTAATAAAAGGAAAGAGTGTATTAAATCCAGTAAAACTAAAGAAAATCTTAATTTTTATTAATCGTTTAATAAATCAAGGTCTAATTTCCGAATTTCGCAATGGCTAATATCAGATTTTAATATAAAAAAACTCGCTAAGATTTAGCGAGTTGATTTTGAGTGTTTTTGAACTTATTTTTTCAGAATGCTTCTCGAAATAACGATTTTTTGTATTTCTGAAGTTCCTTCGTAGATCTGGGTGATTTTTGCGTCTCGCATCAATCGTTCTACATGATATTCTTTTACAAAACCATTACCTCCGTGAACCTGAACTGCTTCTACTGTCACATCCATTGCTGTTTGCGAAGCACTAAGCTTGGCCATGGCACCACTAAGATCATAATTTTGTTTTTGATCTTTATCCCAGGCAGCTTTCATTACCAGGTGTCTTGAACTTTCTATAGAAGTATACATGTCTGCCAGTTTAAAAGCAATTGCCTGATGATTACTAATTTCAGTTCCAAATGCTTTACGTTGTTTGGAATAGTCTCTTGCGAGTTCGAATGCGCCAGAGGCAATTCCCAATGCTTGCGCAGCAATTCCAATTCTTCCGCCGGCTAATGTTTTCATTGCGAATTTAAAACCAAATCCATCTTCTCCAATTCTATTTTCTTTTGGCACTTTTACATCATTGAAGTTTAGCGAATGTGTATCACTTCCTCTAATTCCAAGTTTATTTTCTTTAGGACCAATCTCAAAACCTTCCCATCCTTTTTCAACAATAAAAGCATTTATGCCATGATGCTTTTTCTCTCTATCAGTTTGTGCGATCACTAAATAGTAGTCTGCTGTACCACCGTTGGTGATCCAGTTTTTGGTTCCGTTTAGAAGGTAATAGTCTCCTTTATCGATTGCGGTAGTTCGTTGAGAAGTAGCATCGCTACCAGCTTCGGGTTCAGAGAGGCAAAATGCACCTAGTTTCTCTCCGGTAGTAAGTTTAGATAGATATTTCTCTTTCTGCTCGTGTGTGCCATAAGTATCCAGACCCCAACAAACTAACGAGTTGTTTACAGACATTACTACAGATGCAGATGCATCGATCTTAGAAATTTCTTCCATCGCCAAAACATAGCTTATGGTATCCATACCGCCACCACCATACTCCGGAGATGCCATCATACCTAAAAAGCCAAGTTCGCCCATTTTCTTAATTTGTGCTGCAGGAAATTCCTGTTTTTCATCTCTTTCGATTACACCAGGTAATAATTCTGTTTTTGCAAAATCGCGAGCAGCATCGCGAATCATTATATGTTCTTCAGTTAATTCGAAATTCATTTGATTATAAATTTAGAAAAAAGTAATTTTCGCTACCAAATATAAATTTTTGATATGTATTTTTCAATAATAATTAGTTAATTTTGAGAATATGAGAAAATCAGACTATTTTGTGATAGGGGTGATGTCTGGAACGAGCTTAGATGGAATCGATTTGGCTTACATTCATTTCTCTGTTGAAAATAACTATAATTTTGAAATTTTAAAAGCCGAAACCGTCAGTTATTCTGCGGAGTGGCGTGAAAAACTGAATTCGGCTATCGATTTAGAGGAAAATCAGCTTCAATATTTAAATATAAAATATACAAAATACCTGGCAGAAGTAATTTTTAGCTTTATTGCTGAAAATGATATTCGAAATGTAGATGCGGTATGTTCGCATGGGCATACGATTAAGCATGAGCCACAAAATGCTTTTACATTACAGATAGGAAATCTTCCTGAAATCGCCCAATATCTAAATTGTAAGGTAGTATGTGATTTTAGAGTTCAGGATGTTGAATTTGGAGGACAGGGAGCGCCTTTAGTGCCGATAGGCGATAAGATTCTTTTTAATAAATATCGATATTGTTTAAACTTAGGTGGTTTTGCAAATATTTCAGAAGAGCAAAATGGCGAAATGCTAGCTTACGATATTTGTGCAGTAAATACGGTACTTAATTATTTTACCAGGCAAATAGGAGAAGAGTACGATGATAAAGGAAAGATAGCTTCAGGAGGAAAACTGAATGAAAAATTACTTCAGAAATTAAACAATCTTAGCTTTTATAATCAAAATCCGCCAAAATCCTTGGGAATTGAATGGGTTAAAGCTGAAGTTTTACCAATAATTACTTCCGAAGAAATCTCTATTCCTGATGTTTTACATACCTATGTTATTCATGTAGCGCAACAAGTTTCACACGTGCTTGATAATCAGCAAAAATCTAAAGTTTTAGTAACCGGTGGTGGAGCTTTTAACGACTTTTTGATCGAACAGTTCAAAAGCTATTCAAATTGCGATTTTGTAATTCCTGAAGCTAAAATTATCGATTTTAAGGAGGCTTTAATTTTTGGCTTGTTAGGTGTTTTGAGATTAGAAGAAAAAATAAATGTCCTAAGCTCGGTTACCGGTGCAAGTAAGGATCATTCTTCTGGTAAGATTTTTATACCGGCATAGGCTAAAATTGTGATTAACTATATTTGATACAAAATTTTATTTCCACACATTATATGAAAGAATTACTAAAAGTTTACGAGAATAAAGAACCTGAAATTGTTTTTCATTGGAATGATCCTGAAACTGAAGCTGAAGGTTGGACGGTGATCAATTCGCTTAGAGGTGGTGCTGCCGGTGGCGGAACTAGAATGAGAGAAGGATTGGATAAAAATGAAGTGCTTTCTTTAGCAAAAACAATGGAAGTAAAATTTACCGTTTCTGGGCCTGCGATTGGGGGAGCAAAATCTGGAATTAATTTTGACCCCAAAGATCCTCGAAAAAAAGGTGTTTTAGAACGTTGGTATAAAGCGGTTTCTCCTTTGCTGAAAAGTTATTACGGTACCGGAGGAGATCTAAATGTAGATGAAATTCATGAGGTAATTCCAATTACTGAAGATTGCGGAGTTTGGCATCCACAGGAAGGTGTTTTTAATGGACATTTTCAGCCAACCGAAGCCGATAAAATAAATAGAATAGGGCAGCTTCGACAGGGAGTAATTAAGGTTTTGGAAAATACCGATTATTCACCGGATATTTCAAGAAAATATACCGTGGCAGATATGATCACCGGTTTTGGAGTTGCTGAAGCGGTGAATCAATATTATCAAATTTATGGTGGTAATATTAAAGGAAAAAAAGCGATCGTACAGGGATTTGGAAATGTAGGCTCTGCAGCGGCTTATTATCTCGCCCAGATGGGAGCAAAAGTTGTTGGAATAATAGATCGTGCCGGAGGCTTGATCAATGAAGATGGTTTTTCTTTTGAGGAAATTAAAGATTTGTTTCTGAATAAAGATGGTAACACTTTAAATGCGCAAAATTTAATTCCGTTTGAAGAAATCAATCAGAAAATATGGAATCTTGATGCTGAAATATTTACGCCTTGTGCAGCTTCAAGATTAGTTACAAAAGAGCAAATTTCAAGTTTGATAAATAGTAATCTTGAGGTGATCTCTTGCGGTGCAAATGTTCCTTTTGCAGATAAAGAGATTTTCTTTGGTCCTATAATGGAGTTTACAGATGAGCGTGTAAGTCTAATTCCAGATTTTATTTCCAACTGTGGGATGGCACGAGTTTTTGCCTATTTTATGGAGCGTCGCGTACAAATGACCGACGAGGCAATTTTCAATGATACCTCGATGACGATTAAAAATGCGATTCAAAATACCTTTAATAATAATAGTAGCAAAACCAATATAAGTAAAACGGCCTTCGAGGTTGCTTTAAAACAATTAGTGTAATTGTTAAAACTCCTTATCTGTTAGTGATTTCTTAATGAATACAGATAAGGAGTTTTTCTGATAATTATTTTACTAAATTTGGGCAACAATTTTAATCCGATTATCACGTTACATTAAAAACCCTAATCAATTAATATGCTATATTTTATTCAGCAGGATGCCGTGACGCAGGCAGCGCAGGATGCTGCAGAGGTTTCAGAAGAAAAAACACTTTCGATATTTGATCTGCTTTTGAGCGGTGGTATTGCCGGGCAAATCATTATACTTATTCTTTTTGTTTTATTGTTCGCTGCGGTTTATATCTATTTTGAAAGATTATTTGCTATAAAATCGGCGAGTCGTGTAGATAAGAATTTTATGCATCAAATTAAAGACAGTGTCTCTAACGGTAATATTGAATCTGCTAAAATACGATGCGCACAGGCAGATAATCCTGTGGCGAGATTAACTGAAAAGGGTATTTCAAGAATTGGTAGTCCGCTTGAAGATATTAATACCGCGATAGAAAATGCGGGACGTTTAGAAGTTTACAAACTAGAGAAGAACGTCAGTATTTTAGCCACTATCGCAGGTGCAGCTCCAATGATTGGTTTCTTGGGGACTGTAATTGGTATGGTGCTTGCATTCCATGAGCTGGCTACAAGTAGTGGGCAGGCGCAAATGGGATTACTTGCGGAAGGTATTTATACAGCGATGACCACAACAGTTGCTGGTCTTATAGTGGGTATTATTGCTTATATTGGTTACAACCATCTTGTTGTAAAAACAGATAAAGTAGTGCACCAAATGGAAGCTACTGCTGTAGACTTTTTAGACTTATTAAACGAGCCTGCTTAATATGAATTTAAGAGGTAGAAATAAAGTTAGCCCGGAGTTTAGTATGAGCTCGATGACAGATATTGTATTTCTGTTATTGATATTTTTTATGCTAACATCGCCGGTGATTACTCCAGAAGCCTTGGATTTAATACTTCCAAAAGCTAAAGGAAAGACCACCAACCAGCAAAATATTTCAGTAAGTATTACTAAAGAATTGCAGGTTTATATTAATGATGAGCGTATAAGTAATTCGGCTTTAGAAAGTACTTTAAAAAGTAGATTGTCTGGGATAGAAAATCCAACGATCATATTAAGAGCTGAAGAAGGTGTGCCTATCGAAAAAGCAGTAAACGTAATGGATATTGCGAATCGAAATAGATATAAAATAGTATTAGCGGTTAAACCGGAGTAATCATGGCTTTCTTAGAAACCAAACACGAGAAAAAATCATTCACCATCACTGTAGTGCTGCATGTACTGCTGTTGGTTATTTTGTTCTTTTTTGGTTTTACATATTTAGATCCTCCGCCAGAAAACGGGATTGCTGTAAATTTTGGAACTTCAGAAGTAGGTTCAGGGAATCAGCAACCAACAAAACCTATAGAATCGGCTCCAAAAAATACGAGTCCGGAAGTAACTCCGCCAGAGCCAGAACCTATTGTTGAAGAGCAGGTGGTAACTCAGGAAGTAGAAGAAGCTCCGGTGATCGAGGAAAAGAAAGAGGTTAAAAAACCTGTGGAAACTGAGAAGCCTAAAAAAGTGGAGCCTAAAAAAGAAGAACCGGCAAAGCAGCCAGATCCAAAACCAGATAAATCTACTACAGATGCTATGAGTAGTATCTTAAATGGTCCTGAAAGAACTGGGGAAGAGAGTGGAGGAGAAGGTAACAATAACGCGGCCGGAGATAAAGGTTCTCCAGATGGTGATCCAAATGCTAAAAGTTACTACGGTAATGGCGCCGGTTTAGATGGCGACGGGAATTACCGCCTTGGTGGTCGCCGTGCCTTAAATAAAGAAAAATTTGTTCAGGATTGTAACGAATCTGGTATTGTAGTGGTTCGTATCGAAGTAAATCGCCAGGGGCAGGTGATAGCTGCAACACCTGGAGTAAAAGGTACCACTAACAATGCGTCCTGTTTAACAGAACCAGCTAGAAAAGCAGCATTAGCTACACGTTTTAATAGTGACTCTGATGCGCCTTCACGCCAGGTTGGAACCATAGTTTATAACTTCAAATTATCTGAATAATTGATGACGTATCAACAAACTGTTGAATGGATGTTTCAGCAGTTACCCATGTATCAACGTGTGGGAAATTCAGCATTTAAAAAAGATCTTTCAAATACTTTAAAATTAGCAGCACATTTGGGTAATCCAGAGCGTGATTTTAAAAGTGTGCATGTAGCAGGGACTAATGGAAAAGGCTCCAGTAGTCACATGATCGCTTCAGTTTTGCAGGAAGCTGGCTATAAAGTTGGGTTGTACACTTCTCCGCATTTAAAGGATTACAGAGAACGAATTAGGATTAATGGAAAGTATATTTCTGAAAAAGCTGTAGTCGATTTTATACAAAATAATAAGTCTTTTTTTGAAGCTGAAAACCTTTCCTTTTTCGAGATGAGCGTAGGAATGGCTTTTTGGTATTTTGCTGAAGAAAAGGTAGATATCGCTGTAATTGAAGTTGGAATGGGAGGTCGGTTAGATTCTACCAATATTATTATTCCTGAAGTAAGTTTAATTACCAATATTGGTAAAGATCACACGCAATTTTTAGGAACTACACTTCCTGAAATCGCTGGAGAAAAAGCAGGTATAATTAAACCTAATGTTCCTGTAATTATTTCTGAAAAACATTCTGAAACAGCGCCGGTTTTTAGAAAAACAGCGGAAGAAAGAAATTCAGAAATCTTTTTTGCTGAAGAAAGTCATATTCCCACAGAGCTTAGTACAGATTTATTGGGCAGCTATCAACAAAAGAACATCAAAGGAGTCGCTGCAGTTATAAATCAGCTTATTTCTCAAGACTGGATAATTTCTGAAGAGAATATTAGAGACGGATTAAAAAATGTTCGTAAAAATACTAATCTTAGGGGGCGCTGGGATATTCTTCAGGAAGCTCCAAAAGTAATTTGTGATACGGCTCATAATAGCGACGGACTCAAATATGTGTTCCAGCAGCTAAAGGACGAAGTTTATGAGCGATTGTATTTTGTTTTAGGTGTTGTTAGCGATAAAGATTTAGATGAGGTGTTGCCGCTTTTTCCAAAAAATGCGACTTATTATTTCTGTAAGCCAGATGTGCCAAGAGGACTGGAAGCAGAAAAATTAATGGCTAAATCTATCGAATTTGGGCTTGTGGGAAAGGTATTTGATAGTGTACCAAAGGCTTATGCTGAAGCCTTGAAGACTGCAGGGGAAAAGGATCTTATCTTTTGTGGAGGTAGTAATTTTACGGTTGCTGAAATTATTTAAAATTTTTAATTTTTTTCTTTGTGTAGAAGAAAAACTAGTCTATATTTGCACTCGCAATAATGAATGGGGCGCGTAGCTCAGTTGGTTCAGAGCACTTGGTTTACACCCAAGGGGTCAGGGGTTCGAATCCCTTCGCGCCCACAACCATTCAAAAGCTTCCAAAAGGGAGCTTTTTTTAGCTAAAGCATTCATTAGGGCGCGTAGCTCAGTTGGTTCAGAGCACTTGGTTTACACCCAAGGGGTCAGGGGTTCGAATCCCTTCGCGCCCACTCAAACAAAAAAGCTTCCTTGATCGGGAAGCTTTTTTTGTTTTATTCCTTTCGTAATTATAGAATATCTACAACTTTCTCCAAGGTAATTCCTCTAGATCCTTTTATGAGAATATAAGAGTTAGTGACTGGATTCGCTGTTATGTAGACTTTTAATTCTGCAGTAGTGTCAAATTTTTGGAACTCTTTTGTGACTGATGTCTCCTTGAAAAATTCACCTACTAAATATACATTTTCAAAGTTCTGGTTGATACAGAGATCTACAATGTTTTGATGTTCTTCATGGCTATAATCGCCAAGCTCTAACATGTCTCCTATAATAACCACTTTGCGCAATTCTGTACTAAGATCTCCAAAATTGATCAACGAAGAGCTCATGCTTGTAGGATTAGCGTTGTAAGCATCTAACAATAGTGTATTCTTTTCAGTCTTTTGAATTTGAGATCGATTGTTCTTAGGTGCATAATCTTTAAGCGCATCGCTTATGTCTTTAAAAGCGACTTTAAAGTATAAGCCTATTGTTAGGGCAGCGGCGGCATTAAAAGCATTGTATTGTCCTGTAAGCTGAGTAGTAAAAGTCTCTTTGTTGTAGCTAAATGATGCATGTTCAGATCCTTTTTTAGAAGGTGAGTAGTCTATAGTTACCGCTGCGCTATCTATACTGCCAAATGTAAAGACATGAGAATAGCTATCCTGTCTTTTCTGGATTTCATCATCTAGGTTTAAGAATAGAAGTTTCTTATGTTCTTTAAGGTGAGTGTATAATTCACTTTTACCTTTTATAACTCCTTCTATACCGCCAAAGCCTTCTAAATGTGCTTTTCCAAAATTCGTGATATACCCATAATCCGGCAGTGCAATTTCGGTTAGGAATTCGATCTCTCCCTGATGATTCGCCCCCATTTCAACTACACCAACTTCTGTGGTTTCATCCATTTTTAGTAAAGTAAGAGGTACTCCTATATGATTATTTAGGTTTCCTGTGGTAGCTATGGTCTTGTATTTTTTGGAAAGAACAGCATTGATTAATTCTTTGGTAGTGGTTTTTCCATTACTCCCGGTAATGGCGATAATAGGTATGCCAAGGAATCTTCGATGGAAAGTAGCTAGTTTTTGTAAGGCATCCAGGCAGTCTTCAACTAAAATGTAGTTATCCTGATTTTTAGCGTAAGCAGTTTCATCAACAATAGCAACTTCTGCTCCTTTTTTTAAAGCTTCTTCAGCAAAATGATTACCATTAAAATTAGCTCCTTTTAATGCAAAAAATAAACTATTTGGTTTGATGTTTCTAGTGTCTGTGCTTACTCCAGAGCTTGTAAGAAATCTACGATGTATCTTGGCTATATTCATGAAATTAAGGTATAAAAAAAGCCCTAAAAAATTAGGGCCTTTTTTGTGAATGTTTTTCTAAAACTTTTCAAAGAATTTAATCGTTTTTAGCTCGTTTTACATCGTCCATAGATTTTGCGCCTACTTTAGACATCGCATTTCTAAATCCGATATAGTCTGTTGCCATATCTTGCGGGAAGAATCTTCTTTGTGCAGGATCTAACCAATAAGCTCTATCTCTCCAAGAACCTCCTTTATAAACACGTACATCGTCACTTATTAAAGTTGTTCTTTCTTTATCGTCATACTTAGGTTTTGCCTGAGTGGTATCTCCTATTGCTATCCTATCGAAGTTAGGAGAGTTGTACATTCTTTTTGAAGAGTCATCGATATCCTGAAAAGGCTGGTAATATCTACTTGAGCTTTTATCACCATCTCTAAAATCTCTATTGTCACTTTTAGAGAAGTTGGTTCTCATGTAAGTCTCATCTTCTGTAATAGGTTTTTGTGCTATTTCACCAGGAAGATTTCTTGCAACCACACGACCTGTGCTTAAAGTGTCATATTGGATATTGTCTGCACTTACAATCTCTACAGTTCCGTCTTCGTTTATAGCATTTTCAGTATAAACATTTCCTCTATAGTAGTTGAAGTCGTTAAATTCGTCATCTACTATTGGGCGATAAACATCAGCAACCCATTCAGCAACGTTTCCTGCCATGTCATACAATCCAAAGTCGTTTGGTTCGTAACTCATAACTGGAGCTGTGATATCTGCACCGTCATCACTCCAACCGGCAATACCGCCGTAGTCTCCGGCACCTTGCTTAAAGTTTGCAAGTTGATCTCCTTGTTTTCTTAGGTCGCCACTACGAGTATATCTTCCATCCCATGGATATTTTTTACGGCCACGGTAAATGTTGTAATCACGAATTCCCACTAAACCTAAAGCTGCATATTCCCATTCTGCTTCAGTAGGAAGTCTGTATTCTGGATAAAGAACTCCGTCTTTGCGTTGAACGTATTGTTTACTTGTGGAATTCCCTAAGCTATCTGTAGATTGCGTTAGTTTTTGTGATTTCTTTCCACTTTGCGTCATTTCAGTATTTCCGCCATAAACTCTGCTTGGTGCATTGATGTAGGTTTCAGTACTAAAAGTTGCTCCAGCTTCAGATTTGTATAAAGTTTCTTCAGAAATATAACCAGCTTCTACTAACTGTCTTTCGTTAACTCTGTCTGTTCTCCATTTACTAAATTCAGCAGCCTGAACCCAACTAACGCCAACAACTGGATATTCTGCATAAGCAGGATGTCTCAGGTAATTATTTACCATTGTTTCGTTGTAGCCAAGTCGGTTTCTCCAAACTAATGTGTCTGGTACAGCTCCATAATAAATGTTTCTGTAGTTTTGTTCAGAAGGAGGGAAAACTCGTTTTAACCAATCTAAGTATTCTAAATACATACGGTTGGTAACTTCTGTCTCGTCCATATAAAAGGACTGAATATGCTGCTGAGTAGGTGTGTTGTTCCAGTCGTGCATTACATCATCCTGCACCTGTCCCATTGTAAAAGTTCCTCCTTCAATAAACACCAATCCTGGTGCCGGCTCCTGTTCTTCGTAGTCTGTATCGTATTGAAATCCACCGTCTTTCGAGTTAATATCCCATCCGGTAGCTCTTGAGCTGTTTTTGTAATTTTTGGAATTGTTACATCCTACTAGACCAACGCCTAAGGCGATGGTAAAAATTGCTCTAAAAGCAGTTTTCTTTCTCATTCTCATGTTCTCTTTAGGTAGAATTTAGGCTCTGCAATATAATAATTAACGATAAAAGTACAAGATTATTTTGTTCTAAACCCCATCATATAAGTATATAGTAGGTGTTGAATTATAATCCTGACTTTGTAAAAGTTAGGCAAATATGCACAAATAAATGGCTACAGCTGCAAAATTAATATTTTTTTATACTGTGTGTCGTAAAATTAAGTTAGCATTTTTTGGTATTATTTCTGCTTAATCGTTTCGTCTTTTCAAGGCTTCTAATTAACGAAGGATGAAGTGTTTTAAACGAATTTTAAAATTGAGCCTCTTAGCTTCTAATAATATTAGTATATATTTGTTTATCATTTAGTTTAAGAGATGAAGAAAATTTCAACGATTTTATTATTAGGCTCAATACTTACATCGGGTTGGTTGCAGGCTCAGGAAATGAGAGATCGCGTAATTACAACTGCAGTTCCCTTTCTTCTAGTGGCCGCAGACGCCAGAGCAGCTGGAATGGGAGATCAGGGAGTAGCTACTGAAGTCGATGCATATTCTCAGCAATGGAATCCGGCAAAGTTTGCTTTTGCAACTTCAGAACATGGTATTGCAATTTCCTATACACCCTATCTAAGCGATATAGTTAGTGATATATTTCTGGGAGGTTTAAGTTATCATTATAAAATAGATGATCGTAGCGCTTTCGCGGGAAGTTTGAGATATTTTAGTTTGGGGACCATTGAAACCAGGCAAAATATCGAGCAGGTTCCGTTGCTTGTTAGTCCTAACGAATTAACTTTTGACGCTTCATATTCGTTAAAATTGAGTGAAACTTTCTCGATGGCGGTTGCCGGTAGGTATCTAAGATCAGATCTTGGGTTAAGTGATGGCCAGGATCTGGGAGCTGCGGGTAGTTTTGGTGTAGATGTGGCAGCATTTTATCAAAGTGACGCCATAGTTTATAATAATTTTGATGGCGTATGGAGATTTGGGGTGAATATTAGCAATATTGGTCCTAAAATGAGTTATGATGATGCCGGCCAGGAAAATTTTATTCCGACTAATTTGAGGCTTGGTGGAGGTTTTGATTTCATTTTTAATCCTGATAGTAAGTTAGGAGTTTATCTCGAATTCAATAAACTTTTAGTCCCTACACCTCAGGATTTTAATGGGGACGGAGTAATTGATCAGGAGGACGACGATATTTACAACACTACAACTTCTATAGGTGGAATTTTTGAATCTTTTACTGATGCTCCAGATGGTTTGAGTGAAGAACTTAAAGAAGTAACCTGGGCTTTGGGAACCGAGTATACTTATAGAGACGCAATAAAATTAAGAGCGGGTTATTTTAACGAAAGTGATGAAAAAGGATATCGTAAATTTGTTTCTGTAGGTGGAGGTTTTAAATATGAAGAATTTGTTATTATCGATATTTCATACTTATTTTCAACTTCTCAATTTCCTAGTCCGTTAGATAAAACATTAAGATTTGGATTGACTTTCAACTTAGGAGATGAGTATATTAATTGATATTAGATAAAATAGCGTATAAATCTTTGAACAAGCATCAATGTGAAATTGGTGCTTTTTTTGTTTATTTTGGTTTCCCGAAATTAAAACTATGGAAAAAATAAAATTTTCAGCTGAATTAGATGTTTTTGAGGATCGATCAAAATTGCCGCAGGAAATTCAGCATTTAATGTCTCAAGCTATTGAAGCGAGAGATAATGCTTATGCGCCATATTCATCTTTTAAGGTAGGTGCGGCGCTTTTGTTGGAGAATAATGAGACCGTAATTGGTAGTAATCAGGAGAATGCCTCGTATCCTTCAGGTTTATGTGCAGAGCGAACAGCGATTTATTACGCTGGCGCAAAATATCCGCAAAAGGCTATAAATGCGATGGCAATTTCAGCAAAATCACTAAATAGAGAAATAGCTTCACCTATCCCGCCATGCGGTGCCTGCCGCCAGGCTATTTCAGAATATGAGGTAAATCAGGAAAAAGGAATTCCAGTATATTTTATGGGAGAAAAAGGAAAGGTTTACAAGGCGAAATCGATAAAGGACTTATTGCCATTTATATTCGATAAATTTAATCTTTAGTTTAATCAAGATTTTTGCAGTAAAACTGTTTTCCATTCTTATTATAAATAGTATTTTTGTTACTCGCTTGGCGAAATCTATCTGTAAAGCCATAAAAATTTTTAAAGTAAATGAAGAAAATAACAAAAGCCACGTATTTAAAGTGGTATGAGGATATGCTGTTTTGGCGTAAGTTCGAAGATAAGCTTGCGCAAGTTTATATTCAGCAAAAAGTAAGAGGTTTTTTACATTTGTATAACGGGCAAGAGGCTATCCTGGCAGGTGCTTTACATGCGATGGATACTGATAAGGATCGTATGATCACGGCTTATCGTAACCACGTTCAGCCAATTGGATTAGGAGTAGATCCTAAGAGAGTTATGGCAGAGTTGTATGGTAAAGGAACTGGTACTTCGCAAGGTCTTGGAGGCTCTATGCATATTTTCTCTAAAGAACATCGTTTTTATGGTGGTCATGGTATCGTTGGGGGACAAATTCCTCTAGGAGCCGGGCTTGCTTTTGCAGATAAATATTTTAAAAGAGATGCTGTTACCTTGACTTTTATGGGTGATGGAGCTACTCGTCAGGGTTCATTACATGAAACCTTAACGATGGCTGTAAACTGGAATCTTCCTGTAGTTTTCTGTGTAGAAAATAATGGATATGCGATGGGAACTTCTGTAGCTAGAACTGCTAGAAGTACAGATATATATAAATTAGGTAATGGTTATGAAATGCCATGTGCGCCTGTAGATGCTATGGATCCAGAAAAAGTGGCTGAAGCTTTAGACGAAGCTATAGCTCGTGCAAGAAAAGGTGAAGGTCCTACTTTCTTAGAATTAAAGACTTACCGTTATAGAGGTCACTCAATGAGTGATGCGCAGCATTACAGAACTAAAGATGAAGTTGCAGAATATCAAAAGATAGATCCAATCACTAAGGTTAGAAATATTCTTATTGATAAAAAGTATGCGACAGAAGATGATATTAAGAAGATCGACAAGCGAGTTAAGGACAAAGTAAAAGAATGTGAAGAATTCGCAGAAGAATCGGCTTTCCCAGAAAAGAATGTAATGTACGATGTGGTTTACGAACAAGAGGATTACCCTTTCTTACCACATAAACTATAATAATTATGGCAGAAGTAATTAACATGCCGCGATTAAGCGACACCATGGAAGAAGGTGTTGTGGCAAAATGGTTAAAACAAAAAGGAGATAAAGTTGCTGAAGGAGATATTCTTGCTGAAATCGAAACCGATAAGGCGACGATGGAGTTCGAATCTTTTTATGAAGGTACACTTTTACATATAGGGATCGAAGAAGGAGAAACTGCACCGGTAGATACGCTTTTAGCAATTATTGGTGAAGAAGGTGAAGATATCTCTGGTTTACTAAATGGCGAAGGCGGTTCTGCTGATGAAGCTAAAGAAGAAGCTGCAGCCGAAGAAGAAACTAACGAGGATGATAGCGCATCTGAAGCTGGAGAAATTCCAGAAGGTGTAGAGATCGTAAAAATGCCACGTCTTAGTGATACTATGGAAGAAGGTACAGTTGCTTCCTGGTTAAAACAAGAGGGTGATAAAGTTTCTGAAGGAGATATTCTTGCTGAAATAGAAACCGATAAAGCAACAATGGAATTCGAATCTTTTTATGAAGGTACACTTCTTAAAATTGGTATTCCAGAAGGAGAGACTGCTCCTGTAGATAGTTTATTGGCTATTATTGGTCCAGAAGGAACCGATGTTTCTAATGTTACTGGTGATTCTGCTGGTAAAAAAGCAGCTCCTAAAAAAGAAGAAAAGTCTGAAGCTAAAGAAGAGAAGAAAGAAGAAACAACTTCAACTTCATCAGATTCATCTTCAGAAGGTGGAAGAATTTTCGCTTCTCCATTGGCTAAGAAAATGGCAGAAGATAAAGGAATCGATCTATCTAAAGTAGAAGGTTCAGGAGAAAATGGAAGAATCGTTAAGAAAGATATCGAATCTTACAAACCATCTGCTGCTCCTTCTGCAAAAGAAGAAACAACTAAGAAAGAAGCAGAAACTTCTGTAGCTGCTCCTTATGTTCCTGCTGGTGAAGAAAGTTTCGAGGAAATTAAGAATTCTCAAATGAGAAAGACGATCGCTAAGCGTCTTGGAGAATCTAAGTTTAATGCTCCTCACTACTATCTTACTATCGAGGTTGATATGGAAAATGCAATGGCATCAAGAAAGCAGATCAATGCAATGCCAGACGTAAAAGTTTCTTTCAATGATATGGTAATTAAAGCAAGTGCGATGGCACTTCGTAAACACCCTCAGGTAAATAGCCAATGGACAGGTGATGCAATGAAAATTGCTAAGCATATCCATATGGGAGTTGCTGTTGCTGTAGAAGAAGGTCTTGTAGTACCTGTTCTTAAATTTGCAGATCAAATGTCGATGACGCAAATTGGAGGGAACGTAAAAGATCTTGCAGGCAAAGCGCGTAACAAAAAACTTCAGCCAAAAGAGATGGAAGGAAGTACGTTTACCGTATCTAACTTGGGAATGTTTGGTATTACTGAATTTACAAGTATTATCAACCAGCCTAACTCGGCAATTCTTTCAGTAGGAACAATTGTAGAGAAGCCTGTAGTGAAAAACGGAGAGATCGTAGTTGGTCACACAATGAAGCTTACTTTAGCTTGTGATCATAGAACTGTAGACGGTGCTACTGGTGCTGCGTTCTTACAGGATCTTAAAACTTATATCGAGAATCCAGTTACTATGCTTGCTTAATCGAGCCGGTAATTTTAGAATATTATGGAATCCCGCGTTTACTCGCGGGATTTTTTTATTTTAGCTAATATGAGAAAACCACTTAAAAACTTAGGAGTTCTGGCTATAGGTTTAGCCGGAATGCTGTCCTGCAATGCTCAGGATACAACTGTCGATGTTTCTGCGGAAGAAATGATAACGAATTTGGAGTATTTGGCTTCAGATGAGTTAATGGGACGTAAAACCGGTACCGAAGGAATTGAAAAAGCAGCCAGCTTTATCACGAATATATTTGAAGAAAACGGGGTGAAACCTTACTATGATACTTATCGTGATCATTTTAAAATTGGCGGTGTAGAAGCTTTTAATATCGTTGGATATTTAGAAGGTAATGATGCAGAATTAAAAAATGAATTTGTAATTATTGGTGCGCATTACGACCATATTGGTATTGGTAAAGAAGTAGATGGCGATACCATTGCGAATGGCGCTAATGACAATGCAGCCGGTACGACAGCAGTTGTAGAATTAGCTAAACATTTTGCCAGTATCGACGATAATAAGCGTAGTATTTTATTCATTCTTTTTAGTGGGGAAGAAATGGGGTTAAAAGGTTCTTCGCATAGTGCAAAGAAGCTTAAAGAAGATGGCCTTGACCTTTATACTATGATCAACCTGGAGATGATTGGTGTGCCGATGGAAGGTAAAGATTACCTTGCTTATGTAACTGGTTTCGAAGAAACGAATCTTGCTGAAAAGTTTAATCAATATACAGGAGAAAAAACTCTAGGGTTTTTTGCAGGAGCTAAGCAAATGAATCTTTTCAAAAGAAGCGATAACTATCCTTTTTATGCTGAATTTAATGTGCCTTCACAAACCATTTGTACTTTCGATTTTACGAATTATTCATATTACCATCATGTAAAAGATGAGGTTTCAGAAATGAATCCAGAGCATATGGCTAATGTTGTTGAAGCAATTATTCCTGGTATTCATCAAATCCTGAACACTCCAGAGAAAGAGATAAAAATGAATTAGAATGAAGAATGTTATAATTACCGGAACAAGCCGAGGAATTGGTTTTGAACTGGTAAAACTTTTTGCTGAAGAAAATTATAATGTGCTGGCGCTTTCTAGAAATGATGCGCCAGTATCCGAGTTGAAATTCGATAATATTAACAGCTTTTCTTTTGATCTTGGAAAAGAAACCGACTTAAAAAAAGCTTCAGATTTTGTACAAAATGAATGGAATGGAAAAGTTGATATTCTTATTCATAACGCGGGTGCTTTCCTGAATAAGCCATTCGAGGAAACCAAATTAGAAGAGTTTAGAGCCATTTACGAGGTAAATGTATTCGGTTTAATAGGTTTAACTCAAATGTTGCTGCCATCTATGACTTCTGAATCTCATATTGTTAGCATTAGTAGTATGGGAGGAGTGCAGGGAAGTATGAAATTCGCTGGTTTATCGGCATATTCTTCAAGTAAAGCAGCAATTATCACGTTAACCGAATTACTTGCCGAAGAATACAAAGAAAATGGTCCTGTTTTTAATGTTTTGGCCCTGGGGTCGGTTCAAACTGAGATGCTGGCTGCAGCATTTCCGGGATTAGAAGCGCCACTTTCAGCAGCAGAAATGGCTTTATATATTAAGAATTTCAGTATTATAGGAAGCAAATTCTATAATGGGAAACTACTTCAGGTTTCCAATAGCACGCCTTAAGATTTCAAAATGAATCAGGTTTTATCTAGATATTTACCAAGCCATGCGGTAGAGCCGGCTTTTATGCTTATTAGAGATAATAATGTTCATTTAAAGGTTGTGAACGAGCGAAGAACGCGGCATGGTGATTATCGCAGGATGCCAGATGGTACTCAGCAAATCACGGTTAATGCCAACCTGAATAAATATCGGTTTTTAATTACTTTGGTACACGAAATTGCCCATTTGCTGGCTTTCGAGAAATATGGCCGAAGAATAAAACCACACGGGCAGGAATGGAAACTTACCTTCAGAAATCTAATGTTACCATTTATTCGTCCAGAGATATTTCCGTCAAAGTTACTTCCTATTATTGCTAGTCATTTTAGAAATCCTACAGCAAGTAGTGATACAGATGCTCGCTTATCTATCGCTTTAAAAAGTTTTGATCAGCCAAACGATAAAAACTATATTTTTGAAGTTCCAGCAGGAGCTTTATTTCGAATTTACAACGGGAAGGTTTTCAAAAAAGGTCCAAAACGAATTAAGCGATACGAATGTCTGGAAGTAAGTACCGGGAAGATTTATTTATTTCAGCCTAATGCTGAAGTAGAACTCCTGAAAGCTTAGTTTGATATTTTCTGAAGCTATGGAAAACGAGAATGAAAATTTAGAAAAGAAGGAAGAATACCATGTGCAGGCAAAAGGCTTTTTGCAAAGTACGAAGGTTTTTGTTAATGATCTTTTAGATATACGTACCGATAGTGATCGCGAATCGACATTAGAGGCGGTACGAAAAGATATTTCATTTAAAGGACATAATGCCTGGATTCTTATTTTCTCCATTTTTGTGGCTTCCATTGGGCTTAATGTAAGTAGTACAGCAGTTGTTATTGGAGCGATGCTTATTTCACCCCTTATGGGGCCAATTGTTGGGGTAGGAATGTCTGTGGCTATTAACGATGTTGACACTTTAAGAAAGTCACTTAAAAACCTTGGGATCATGGTCGTTTTAAGTGTGCTTACAGCTTTTGTATATTTCAAAATTTCTCCGGTTACAGAGATCACTCCAGAGCTGGAAGCTCGAACCTATCCGACGATATTAGACGTTTTAGTGGCTATTTTTGGTGGTCTGGCGCTAATCGTAGGGAAATCTAAAAAAGGAACGATTGCCAGTGTGATTCTGGGAGTAGCGATCGCTACTGCCTTAATGCCACCACTTTGCACAGTTGGTTTTGGACTGGCAAATTCTCAATGGCAAAATGCCGGAGGTGCTTTCTATCTATTTTCGATAAATGCTGTGTTTATCGCCTTATCTACTTTTGCTGTTACCAAATTACTTGGTTTTCCTTTGGTGCGTTATGCAAACAGTAAACGTAGAAGACGAACTGCACAGGTAGCATCGGCGGTTGCGGTAATTGTGATGATTCCCAGTATTATTCTTTTTATAAATCTGCTGAATAAGACATTGTTTGAAACCAAGGCGAAAGACTTTGTTTCTAACGATATTCGCTATTTAGGGGCTGAGGTTTTAAAGCAGGAAGCCGATTTTGACGATAAAACCATTGATATCTATTTGATAGGAAAACGTGTTCCTGAAGCTACAGTAGCAACCTGGAGAGCTAGATTAACTGAAATTGAAGCACTAAAAGAATCAAAATTGATCGTACATCAAAGTGCTGAAGAAAGTGGTAATTTAGATGAACTATCTACGCAGGTTAGAAGCGGCATTTTAGAAGATCTATATCTTAAAAATCAGGAAGTGATAGAAAATAAGGATTCACGAATCAGGCTTTTGGAAGATCGTATTAACAGCTATAGAACGTCTCTTTTCGATTTTAATAGTCTAAGTAAAGAGGCTCAGGCAAATTATGAAGAGATCGAAAATCTAGGCTATTCCAATCAGATTATTACAGATTTTAAAAATACAGATACCATTCCTACTTTTTCCATAACCTGGAAAAACAATGTTTCTTCTAGAGAAAAGGAAGAGAACAGGCAGAAATTCGAAAACTGGTTAAATGTGCGATTAGCCTTAGATACGCTTACAGTAAAATCGGTTAATTAATAACCTTTCAATTGCGCATCTCTTACCTTTTTAAATAGGTCTGAAGAATATACAAAATCGGTTACAGTTTTATCTTCGGTTCTAAATATTTCGTCTTTGGTTCCTGTCCAGGCTAAAAGTCCGTCTTTTAAAAATGCAATTTTTTCGCCGATTTCTAATACCGAGTTCATATCGTGAGTAATGATTATCGTGGTGATATCATACTCATGCGTAATTTTCTGAATTAAATTGTCGATTACCGTCGCTGTTGTTGGATCTAAACCAGAGTTAGGTTCGTCACAAAAAAGATACTTAGGCTGGTTTACGATCGCTCTGGCGATAGATACACGCTTTTGCATTCCTCCACTAATTTCTGATGGCATTTTATCGTCTGCCCCCACAAGATTTACCCGATCTAAAACGGTGTCTACACGTTCTTCCATTTCAGATTTCTTCATCTTTGTGAACATCTTCAGTGGAAACATCACATTTTCTTTTACGGTCATCGAATCGAATAATGCACCGCCCTGAAATACCATTCCTATTTCCTTTCTAAGCTCACGGCGTTCTTCATCTGTAAAATGGCTATAAGGCTTCCTATCGTATTCAATGATACCTTTTTCCGGAGTAAAGATTCCGAGCATATTTTTCAAAAATACACTCTTTCCAGATCCAGATTGGCCAATTATAAGATTGGTTTTTCCACGTTCAAAAACAAAGTTAAGTCCTTTTAAAACTTCTTCACCATCAAATGATTTATGTAAATCTTTTACTTCTATCATAATTAACTAAGTAATAATTGAGTGGTTGCATAATTGGTAATGATCAGGACAACACTAGTCCAAACAAAAGCCGTTGTACTGGCCTGTCCTACTTCTAAAGCTCCGCCTTTCATGTAATAGCCATGATAAGCTGGTACCGTGGCAAGGATAAAAGCGAATAAAAAGGTTTTTATGAAAGCATAAATTAAATGGAATGTCACAAAATCATCTTGTAAACCAGTTATGAAAGCATCTGGTTTTACAAATCCTCCTAAAACAGCTGCAACATACGCTCCTAAAATTCCTAAGAACATAGATATAGCGATCACAAAAGGATAGGTTAGCATAGCGATGATCTTTGGAAAAATAAGATAGTTTTTAGAGTTGATTCCCATTACTTCCAGAGCATCGATTTGCTCGGTTACACGCATCGATCCAATACTGGAGGTAATAAACGAACCAACTTTTCCTGCCATGATAATGGAAATAAAAGTTGGCGAGAACTCGAGTATAACAGATTGTCTCGCGGCAAAA
This sequence comes from Zunongwangia sp. SCSIO 43204, assembly GCF_019904275.1. Taxonomy (GTDB): domain Bacteria; phylum Bacteroidota; class Bacteroidia; order Flavobacteriales; family Flavobacteriaceae; genus Zunongwangia; species Zunongwangia mangrovi. Next base: position 245,373 of record NZ_CP063204.1, on the reverse strand, counting down.
GCAACCAGACTCTTTGGGATAAGAGGATTGTTTAAATTCAATGCCGTTTGGATCGCTACAACAGCTCCAATAAAAAATGATAAAAAGCATACGATCCCTAAAGATCCTATAATAAGCTCATTTATTTCTTTAAAAATAAGATCTTTTAAAACCGATCGTTTGGTCATTCTGCCAAAGACACCTTTCAGCATTAAAAAATATTCACCGATGGAGTGGAGATAGGTCATTCAACAATTTTTGTAAAGCTAAAATACTAAATTTTACCCCGAAAGTATTTAACGTAGAATTAAACTTTAACTTCTTAAGTTTAGTACTTTTGAGGTGTTCTTCAAAAAAAATATTATGAGACGGATATTTTCAGCAGCATTCATGTTGTTATTTGCTTTTTCATCCAAAGCACAAAGCCCTAATACTAATGCAGATAAACCCAAACTTGTGGTTGGAATTGTAGTCGATCAAATGCGCTATGATTACCTAAATAAATTTTGGGATAAGTATGAAGAAGGCGGATTTAAACGATTAATCCAGGAAGGATTTAATTTCAGAAATAATCATTACAATTACGCGCCAACTTATACCGGGCCGGGACATACATCGGTTTGGACAGGAACAAGCCCTATGAATCACGGGATTATTGGAAACGATTGGTTCGATAAATTCTCTGGAGAGATGGTGTATTGTGCGCAAGACGATAGCGTGGCATCTTTGGGAACCAAAACCAATGCAGGGAAAATGTCTCCGCATCGTATGCAAACCACAACGTTAACAGATCAAAATAGATTGCATACGCAGTTTAGAGGAAAAACCATTGGCGTTTCTATAAAAGATCGTGGCGCAATTTTACCTGCTGGTCATACAGCCAATGCAGCATATTGGTTTTCTGGTGGGGAAGATGGTAAATTCATCAGTAGCACATATTATATGGAAGAATTGCCAAAATGGGTCCAAAAATTCAATAAATCTGGAAAAGCAGATTCGTATTTAAAAGAATGGGATACCTTTCTGGATATTGAAACTTATACTGAAAGTGGTGTAGATGAAAATGATTTTGAAGGAGGTTTCCGCGGAAAAGAAACAGCGACTTTTCCTTATGATCTAAAAAAACTGAGTAAGGAAAACGGAAATTACAGTATCATACCACAAACACCATTTGGCGATGATATTACTCTAGACTTCGCACTAGCAGCTATCGAAGCTGAAGAATTAGGTAAAGATGAAGATACCGATATTCTTGCTTTAAGTTTTTCGAGTACCGATAAAGTGGGACATAATTTTGGAGTGAACTCTAAAGAAGTAGAAGATACTTACCTAAGATTAGATAAAAACATATCAGATCTTTTAGCGTATTTAGATAAAAATATTGGAGAAGGTGAGTATACCGTTTTCCTAACCGCAGATCACGCTGGTGGTCATGTAGGTGGATATTTGAATTCTAAGAAAATTCCAACCGGTAATTTAGATTACGGAAAGCTGCAAAGAGCTTTTAAAGATTTTGCGACAGAGCAATTTGGAGACGGATTAATTCAAAATGTATCTAACGATCAGATCTTTTTGGATTACGAGTATATGGCAAATGAAGAATTAGATCCTGAAGAGGTTGAAACTAAGATCGAACATTTTTTAATTCAGCAACCAGGAGTCTATAAGGTGTATACCCGATCAGAATTACAATCAAATAATTTCTCTAACGGAATTGGTTATTTGATCCAAAATGGATTCAACCAAAAGCGAAGTGGTGATATTATGATCGTAGAACATCCTGGTAGTGGTTATGGTCGTGGTTCTACTCACGGTAGTGCCTTCAATTACGATACACATACGCCATTATTATTCTTTGGAGCAGGAGTTCCTCATGGAGAAACTTACGAGCGTTCAGAAATTATAGATATCGCGCCAACTATGGCCGCATTGATGGGAATCGAATATCCTAACGGAACGAGCGGAAAACCATTAGCGATCATGCTCGATAAAGCTTCAGAATAATCTCTTCTGAAAGAAACTCAAATAAAAAAGCTCCTGAAATTATCGAATTTCAGGAGCTTTTTTATATCGTTATTTTATGATTTTAGCCTTCATTTTTTTCCAACGTAAGGTTCTAATGAATTTTGCTTCTTCTTCGGAAACCAATAAATTTTCATTTCCTTTTTTCGCCTGAAAATAACCTTTTAAATACGCCGGAAATAAACTAAGATCATTTTTTAGAGTCGCCAATTTGGCTGAAGCAATTGTTGTAATCAAAAAACCGTAACCTAAGCGATAAAAAGCTTTTCCCTGTTTGTAGCGGGAAGCTTTGGTGTTATAGTTTGCTCCGGTTGGTTTTAGATGTTTTACGTGCAATTTTTCGGTAGTTTGTATTTCCCATCCATGAAACTGGGCTAAAAGTTCATCTACAGTATCCCAACCCATGGCAGGTTTTAATCCGCCAATAGCTATAAAACAATCTTTACGATAGGCTTTTAAAGCTCCTCTAATATGATCTTTATCGGTTAGATTTTCGATGATCCATTCTCCATTTTTTTCGATGGTACAATGGCCTGCAGCCATCCCAATTTTTGGATCTTTTCTGAAGATTTCGATGATAGTTTCCAGGTAGTTTTTAGGAAAAATAAGATCTGCATCAAATTTACAGATCAAATCATAATCTTCATCAAGATCTGCTAAGCCGGCATTAAAAGCATTGATCACTTTACTTCCAGGCTGATGCGCTTCAGATGAGGTTGTGTTTTTTAGCTGAATAAAAGGGTGATCTTCGATAAATTTCTGAACAATTTTTGGAGTTTCATCGGTGCTTTGGTCGTTTACCACCACAATTTTTGAAGGTAGAAATGTTTGTTTTACCAAAGACTGAAGCGTTAATCCAATAAAATCTGCCTCGTTATGTGCCGGAATGACGATATAAATTCTCAAAAGCTAAAGTTTAGCGTAAACTTACGATATTCTATAATTTCAGTATAAATTTTATAAACTGAACTTTTTCTAAAGAGATGCCTTTAAATGAGAATGATTTTATACCAATGCCACATTGCTCGTCTCTAGGTATTTTAATAGTAATCGATGTTTGAGTAGAGAATCATTGTTATAAGAGTTGTATCCTTAGTGAAAGTTTGATTAATACTCGATTTGATTTGTAGTTAAAGTAAATTCTTTGTTATTATTAAAATTAAAGGTGGTTCTAAAAATATAAGTGTTTACTTCAGTCTCTTTACTATCAAAAGATAGAACAATGTATTCTGGAAATGATTCTTTAAATCTCGATACAAATTCTTCTATAGTCAATTCATATTTTGCAAAAGTATGTTGACTATTGATTTCTGGAGTCAAAATAAATTTTAAGACATCAGAGTCGTTACTAATTGTATAAAATTCATCGTCATTCTTTTTTACCTCTACGGTAACACTCTCAAGCCTGTCATAATATGGTAATTGGCGGTCTATAATGAAACCATCTTTTGCATTTTCGGCATCTATTTTTCTATAATATTCTATTAAAGTTTCACGACTGTTAGATATGAAATCAAAATAAACTAAAATCTCATTCTTACTTATAAAGTCAGTTATTAAGTTTGGTTTAATTACAGGGAAATTATCAGGGCTTTGATAAATAGTTGCATAGTCTAAGTCGATTGTGTCAATAATAATTCCTTCTTCCATTATAGCTGTAATATCTGCGGAAGTTGTATCATTAGAGATGTCATCATCCTTGTATTCACAAGCGCCAAGTAGTAGTATACAAATAGAGAATAATACTTTTTTCATAGTTTAAGCTTATATGATTCTGTACTAGAGAGATACAAAAAAAGTGAAATGGTTGCGTGGTAGATCGAAGTTAAAGGTATTGTTAAGTGCAATTCCGGGAAAAAGGACACCGATTCGTCGTATTATTTTTTTAAGATTACGTTTTTCTATCATAAAACCAGCGTTTGCGATTAGTCGTTGTTGCTATTGCGGCTAGTTCTCAGCTTCTATTGAATTTTATATTATTTGATAATAATGTACTTTTGCACCAATGAGATTAGTTACTTTCTTTATATCATTCTTAGTTTTGTCCTTATCCAGCCTCCCTTGTTGTTTACTTGAGGAATTGGGAGAAAATTCAGTTTGTATAGAAAATCCATCTAATTCTCAAGACGACCTTGGTAGTAACGAAGTCTGTTCTCCGTTTCTTAATTGTGGAAGCTGTACTGGATTTGCTATTCAGGAATATTTAGAAATTACATTTATTCAAGACGAATTATCACTTACCGTATTACCTTCTTACGAAGAATTATTTAAAAGTGCCTACCAGAATTCTGATTTTAAACCACCAAAGACCCAGATTATATAAATTAGTTTAGTTCACGTGAAGTGGCGTATATATTATATAATTATTCAAAAATAAAATCAGTTTGAAAAATATCATTTTCGTATTGCTGTTTTTTACCAGTAATACAATTTTAGCTCAAAATCAATTTGAGACTACCATACTTAATGCGGAAACCAAGGAACCACTTTATGGAGTAACCTTAGGTATTCAAGAACTCAATATAGGAACTACAACAAATGAAGAAGGAAAGGCCATTCTTCGAAATATACCTGATGGAAAACACCAAATCATAATTAGATATATAGGCTTTGAATCATTATCACTAAACAGAACATTCCCCTTATCTGAAGAAGAAAATGATCAGGAAATTTTGCTTCATCCTTCTGAAGAACAGATGGAAACTGTCTTTATTGAATCTACTAGAAGTTCAAGAACTTTTCAAGATATTCCAACTAGAGTTGAGTTTATAGCCGGTGAAGAGCTCGCAGAAAAGGGAAATATGAAACCCGGAGAACATTCGTATGCTACTGAATGAAAGTACTGGTATTCAAACGCAACAAACATCGGCAACCAGTTATAATTCTAGTATTAGGATTCAAGGCTTAGATGGAAAATATACACAGTTATTAAGAGACGGACTTCCTTTATATTCGGGATATTCTGGTGGGTTAAGCCTAATGCAAATCGCACCTTTAGATCTTAAACAGGTTGAGGTAATCAAGGGAGCTTCTTCAACACTGTATGGTGGTGGAGCGATTGCTGGACTGGTAAATTTGATTTCCAAAACTCCGGAAGACGAGCAGGAATTAAGTTTTATGGCTAATTTAACTTCAGCATTGGGATTGGATCTTAGTGGTTTCTATTCTGAAAATTTTGGCAAATTAGGAACTACAGTTTTTGCTTCTTATAATTTAGGTACACCGTACGATCCTGCTGATAATGGTTTAACTGCAATCCCGAAATTTGAACGGTTCACCTTGAATCCCAAATTATATGCTGATTTAAGTGAAAATACCGATCTAAATATAGGCTTCAATTTTGTTACTGAGGATCGATTAGGCGGAGCTATGGATTATGCTGAAAATGAAAGCGGAACGGGTTATTTTGAAATGAATAATACCGAGCGTTTTTCTACTCAGCTATTGGGGAATCATCATTTTTCTGATAAAACGTCTCTTCAGGTAAAAAATAGTATCAGTCTTTTTGAACGACAAATTGAAATTCCTGACTATGCTTTTACCGGTTACCAGGTTTCTTCTTTTTCAGAATTAAATCTTTCAACTATTCAGGAAAAAACTGAATGGATAGCTGGACTGAATCTATGGACCGAAAATTTTGATCAAGAGCAGGGAGATCCAAATCAGGATCTTGGTTTTACTAATTATACCCTCGGAGCCTTTGTTCAGAATATATGGGATATTGAACAAGAGTGGACTTTGGAAACTGGTTTGCGTGGTGACTATCAAAGTAATTATGGATTCTATTTGTTACCCAGAATCTCTTTGATGTTCGAACCTTCCAACCAGTTAACGTTTAGAGCCGGTGGAGGAATGGGGTACAAGACTCCTAGCATATTTACCGAAGACGTAGAACGACTGCAATTTCAACAAGTGCTGCCTATAGATGTGGATGAAACAGATGCTGAACGATCTATAGGTTTTAATTTAGACGGAAATTATAAATGGCCCATTACCAATGATCTTAATCTCTCTACTAATTTATTGTTGTTTTACACCAGGATTAACGATCCTTTGGTTCTCAATCGGATGGGTGCATTTTATGAATTCACTCAGCCGGATGGTTATTTAGACAGTAAAGGAATTGAAGCCAACATGCGATGGAAGTATCATGACTTAAAGTTATTTGTAGGCTATACTCTGGCTGATGTTAATCAGCATTATAATGGCGATACACAGCAATATCCTTTAGTAGCCCAACATCGTCTAAATAATGTTTTAATGTACGAGAAACATGGCAATTTTTGGATAGGTCTGGAGGGTTACTACTACAGTAAACAGCAATTAACAGATGGAACTACAGGTAAGCCCTATTGGATTCTTGGAGTAATGACTGAGAAGAAATTTGGAGAAAAATTTTCACTATTCCTGAATTTTGAAAATATTCTTGATACACGCCAAAGTCGGTTTGATAGTTTGTATACTGGAACTTTAAATGATCCCAATTTCAAAGATATTTATGCCCCGGTAGATGGCTTTATAATTAATGGAGGCTTTAAAATAAAAATTTAAAGCCTAAATTTTTTAAGAATATCAGGCCTCTGGATTTAATTCCAGAGGCTTGTTATTTTTAATGAGTTTTTGAATCTAGGATTTTTGTACGCTTGCACACAACGGCCGCGCATAACACAAGTCGCGGGAAATTGGACTCGGAGTTGTCGGCTTATTGATTTTTTAAATGGTTTCTAAAAAAATAATCATTTTCACCAAAATACGCGCTATTTGAGTTATGCGCTGTTAGCCACTGGCTCAAGTTCCGAAATATCTCTTTTTTCTTTTTTGATTTTGAAGCTCAATTCTTTGCTTCAATAATCTTGGCGAATCAGTCTGATAAAAAATTTCTAAATCCTGCTGACCCAAAAACGTTTTAATTAAAATTTGTTTTGTTTTTTTAATGCTCAAACTATCTCCAATAGGTCTGAAAAATTGTTTTTCAAATTTTATAGAATATTCTCCATTCTTTAGTTCAGTTTCAAATTTTCCTAATGAATCAGTTTCTAGCATGTTTACTATTTTATTCTTTTCTGAAATTATAATTTTTACATTTTCTAAGGGAATCGAATCTTCTTTATTTAAAACAATTCCTTTTATTTCGTTATTTTCTTCTCTTCAGTTCTTTTTTTTCTACTAAAATTTCAGATGGTAGGCCAACTACATTTAAACAAATGATTTTGTCTTTTTTAAAAACGGAGCAACCATAAAATCCGAAAAAGATTAGGAATAATATTATGATCTTTTTCATAGGAGCTTGTGCTAACTAACGATAACAATTTTAGTTTGTTCTATTTTCGTTCAGCATAGACAGCATAATAACGCGGAGTGAATCTTCGCAAAATTGGTCGAATTCCGACTTTATTAACGGGATTGGTCCATTTTAAGCGGTCTTTTATTTCCCAGCCAGATTTTTCTAAAAGCCAATCAAATTGCCAGTCTTCAAACTCGTGATAATGGCGATCTCGCATATCGGTTTTACTACGATATGCTTCAGAAAACCATAATTTTAGCGGTACGCTGGCGACTAACTTTTCGGCTTTAATATTCTTTAAAACCGTATAAGGATTTAGTAAATGTTCAAAAATTTCAAAAGCGGTAACCACTTCAAAATCCTGCTTTACAATATCGAATTTCTCATCAAGATCTTCTCCGCCGGTATTGGTAACCTTATAACCTTCTTTCAGCATAATTTCAGAAAATGGATTTTTTACACCAAGATCCAAAATATGAGATGGAGCTGTAACGTGTTGGTTTAAAAATTCTAATGTCATCTGGAATCGTTTGCTGGGAAAGGTATGTTCGTACATGTTAATATTCGTAAACTATGGCGTTAATATTCATACCTGCGCCCACACTGGCTAACAGGATAATATCGCCTTTTTGCAATTCCTGATTATCAATTTGCTTATTGATCACTAAATCTAAAAGAGTAGGAACCGTAGCAACACTGCTGTTTCCTAATTCCTGAATCGTCATTGGCATCACGCCATCTGGAGCTTTTTCTCCAAATAGTTTATAAAAACGCTTTAAGATTGCCTCGTCCATTTTTTCGTTGGCCTGATGAATGAAGACTTTTTTTAAATCCTTAATGCTTTTACCACTTTTCTCTAAACAGGATTTCATGGCTTTAGGAACGTTTATTAATGCGAATTCGTAGATCTTACGTCCATTCATTTTTATATAACGCACATTTGGATCTGATTCCTGGTCATTAGATTTACCAAAGTAAATGTAATTAGCTTCGTTATAAGAATAAGTAGCCGATTCATGCGCTAAAATTCCGCCACCATCTTCACTGGCTTCAAGAATCGCTGCGCCGGCACCATCAGAAAAAATCATGCAATCACGGTCGTGTTTATCTACTACTCGAGAAAGAGATTCAGATCCTATTACCAGGCATTTTTTAGCCATGCCGCACTTAATGAATGCTTGTGCCTGTATCATTCCTTCTATCCAGCCAGGACAACCAAAAAGGACGTCGTAACACACACATCCAGGGTTTTTAATACGCAGGCGATATTTTACACGGGTCGCCATACTTGGAACGGTATCGCTTTGTATAGACCCTTTTTTTACATCACCGTAATTAGTGGCTACAATAATATAATCCAGGGTTTCTATGTCTACGTTAGAGGCTTCAATGGCTTTTTGTGCTGCAAGAAATGCGATATCTGATGCATTTAGAGTGTCGTCCAGGTAACGGCGTTCTGCAATACCGGTAATATCTTTAAATTTCTGAATTGTTTCCTCGTTAGAATGAGGAAATTCAGTTCCATCCAGATTTTTAAATTCATGCTGATGAAAATCGGCATTTTTCGTTATGACATTAGGGATATAGCTTCCCGTTCCAGTGATCTTAATATTCATCTTGCGTTTCAATTATTAAGTGAAGATAATAATTATATGTGGTTTTGCTAATAAAATGTTAATGCCTTTTTCTATTATCTATAAAAAAAGGCTATCAAATTTGATAGCCTTTCAATTTAATAATTTTTTAATCTTTATGCTTCCATATATTCCTCTATCGGAGGACAGGTACACATTAGATTTCTGTCACCAAATGCTTCATCTACTCGACGTACACTAGGCCAGAATTTATTATCTGCAATATATTCTAATGGGAACGCAGCTTTTTCTCGGCTATATGGGAAATTCCATTCGCTTGCGGTAAGCATTTTAATAGTATGCGGAGCGTTTTTAAGAACGTTGTTCGGCTCGTCTGCAGTAGATTCTTCGATCTCTTTTCTAATAGAGATTAAAGCATCACAAAAACGATCTAATTCGGCTTTGCTTTCACTTTCCGTAGGTTCGATCATTACCGTTCCAGCAACCGGGAAAGATACTGTTGGCGCATGGAAACCATAATCGATAAGGCGTTTTGCAATATCTGTAACTTCTATACCATTTTCTTTAAATGGTCTACAGTCTACGATCATTTCGTGCGCCGCACGTCCTCGTTCGCCAGAATATAAAGTTTTATAATGATCTGAAAGTCTTTCCTTAATATAGTTTGCATTTAGGATCGCATATTCTGTAGCTTTCTGTAATCCGCCACTTCCCAGCATTTTTATGTATCCGTAAGAAATTAGGCAAACCAAAGAAGATCCCCAAGGAGCTGAAGAAATAGCACCAATCGCTTGCTCTCCGCCAGTTTTAATAACCGGGTTTCCTGGTAAAAACGGAACCAATTGTTTTGCAACACAGATAGGGCCAACACCTGGGCCACCTCCACCGTGAGGAATAGCAAAAGTTTTATGAAGGTTTAAGTGACAAACATCTGCTCCAATATTTCCTGGATTGGTTAAACCAACCTGAGCGTTCATGTTTGCACCATCCATATACACCTGCCCGCCGTTATCGTGGATGATCTGTGTAATTTCTTTAATAGCAGATTCAAATACCCCGTGAGTAGAAGGATAAGTAACCATTAGAGCAGAAAGATTGTCTTTATGCTCAATCGCTTTTTCTCTTAGATCATCGATATCAATGTTTCCGTTTTCTGTTGCCTTTGTAACCACCACTTTCATTCCCGCCATTACCGCAGAAGCCGGGTTGGTCCCGTGAGCAGAAGAAGGAATTAAACAAACATTACGATGTCCTTCGCCACGAGATTCGTGATATGCTCTAATTACCATTAATCCTGCATATTCTCCCTGTGCACCAGAGTTTGGTTGCAAAGAAGTTGCTGAAAAACCTGTAATTTCGGTTAATTGATCTTCTAATTCTTTAAGAACGATCTGGTAACCTTCAGCTTGTTCTACAGGAGCAAATGGGTGAATATTTCCCCATTGTGGGTTACTAAGTGGTAACATTTCTGAAGCTGCATTTAGCTTCATGGTACAAGAACCTAAAGAAATCATCGAATGATTTAACGAAAGATCTTTACGTTCTAATTTTTTGATATAACGCATTAATTCAGTTTCTGAATGGTATGCGTTAAAAACTTCGTGAGTTAAGAAATCTGTTTTTCTTGAAACAGCTTCAGGAATAGCGTTTATTTCTTCTAATGCTGAAAGTGCTTCAGTTTCTTTACCGGCTACTTCAGCAAAAATTGAAGCTACCGTATTTACATCTTCTGTAGTTGTTGTTTCGTTTAAAGCAATAACAACAGTTTCAGCATCTGGATAGTAGAAGTTATATTCTTTAGCTTCCGCAGCAGCTTTAATTTTTTCAGCATCTGCTTTTACCTGAAGGGTATCAAAATAAGCTGAATTTACCTGTTCGAAACCTAATTCCTCTAGTTGAGAAGCTAAGTTAGTAGTAGAATAGTGAACTGTATCAGCAATATATTTCAATCCATTAGGACCGTGATAAACGGCATACATTCCAGCCATTACTGCAAGTAAAACCTGCGCGGTACAAATATTAGAAGTAGCACGATCACGCTTAATATGTTGTTCCCTGGTTTGTAAGGCCATTCTTAAAGCATGATTACCATCGGTGTCTTTTGTTACCCCAATAATACGACCAGGAAGGTTTCTTTTGTAAGCCTCTTTGGTCGCGAAATATGCAGCGTGTGGCCCACCGTAACCTAACGGGATTCCAAAACGTTGCGTAGTTCCTACAACCACATCTACACCTAATTCGCCAGGAGCCTGTAGTTTTACTAAACTTAAAATATCTGCGGCTACTGCTACTTTTATAGAATTTTCGTTACAATTATTTACAAAATCGGCATAATCGAAAACCTGGCCATATTTCCCTGGATACTGAATTAAAGCTCCAAAGAATTCAGCTGAAAAATCAAATTCAGCATGATCGCCAAGTACGATTTCGATACCTAAAAATTCTGCACGAGTTTTAATTAATGAGATCGTTTGTGGTAAAACCTCTTCAGAAACAAAAAACTTATTTACATCGTCTTTCTTTTGTTTACGATCTCTAACTGCAAACAACAATGCCATAGCTTCGGCTGCTGCAGTAGATTCATCTAAAAGAGAAGCATTGGCAATTTCCATCCCGGTAAGATCGCTCACCATAGTTTGGAAATTCAATAAAGCTTCAAGTCTTCCCTGGGCGATTTCTGCCTGGTATGGCGTATAAGCCGTATACCATCCTGGATTTTCTAAAATATTACGTTGTATTACCGCAGGTAAAATTCCCTGGTGGTAACCTAGGCCAATGTAAGATTTAAAAACCTTGTTCTTAGCAGCCAACTTCCCAATATGCTCTGCGTATTGATTTTCACTAAGCGCTTTTGGTAAATTTAGGGGCTGTTTTAAACGAATATCGTCTGGGATTGTTTCGTAGATAAGCTGCTCTAGACTATCAACACCGATAGTTTGAAGCATCTCTTTAAGATTTTCTTCTTTAGGACCAATGTGTCGAAGGGCAAAAGAATCTGTTCTCATTAAATAAAATAGTTGTGTTTTTGATGCCGCGAAATTACATAATTTCAACGTAAATATTTAAAGATTAGGGGATACACTTTTAAAGATTTTTTAACGTCTGCTAAGTTGTTGATATTTAATGAAATTGAATATCAATTGAATCTCATTTTAGCGAATATTAAACTGAATTTTTAAATCGCTATTTTAGCCCTGTGAAATGGCTTAAAAATCTCTTTGAACTCTATATAAATTCTAGCATTCACACCGGGATCGCGGTGGTTTGTTTTACTCTGGTCACTTTTTTGGAATTTGGGATAGAAATCGATAAAAACCTGCTGGGTTTTATTTTCTTCGGAACGATTACCAGCTATAATTTTGTAAAATATGCTAGTGTAGCCAGATTACATCATTCTAGTTTAGCTGAAAATCTTAAGATTATACAGGTTTTTTCTTTTTTCTGTTTTATAGTGCTTTTATGGTTTACGCTAAAGCAAGATTACAAAACCTTGTTTGTGTCTTCAATTTTAGGAATGCTCACATTGCTTTATGCGACGCCGGTTTTAAAGGGACATCAAAATTTAAGGAATATCGCCGGGATTAAGGTTTTTGTAATTGCTATAACAGCAACAGGAACCGGAGTTTTATTGCCGCTGCTACACCAATATGAAGTCTCCCTTCAGGATAAAATTTTAGTCATTTTTCAACGAATCTTGATTCATATTGTACTCATGCTTCCATTCGAGATTCGGGATCTTAGATTTGACGATCCTTCTCTAAAAACCATTCCGCAGTTATTAGGTGTAAAAAATACTAAGATATTTGGAAGTGTTCTTATGATGTTGGCAGTTGGTATTTCTATTTTTAGAACGAATATCGGAAACCAAAGTTTTGCCGGTTTGTGTGCTTTTTCTGTGGCAGTAATTGGGATGCTTTGGGCTTCAAGAATAAAGCAAAAGCCGTTTTATGCTTCGTTTTGGGTAGAAGCAGCGCCCGTCTTCTGGGTGCTTATTTTAGTTATTCTGAATGAGATTTTTTAAGTTCTTCTTCAATAGCGTTACGCCAGCATTCTTTTTCATCTTCACTACAACACTTAAGTTTTGCTTTTTCGATAAGCTCTGTAAGCCTGGTGTTCTTCTCACTGTATTCTCTACAACGAGGGCATTCTGCCAAATGCTCTAGCAACTGAAGTTTTTCAATCTTATCAGCTTCTTTATACTGGCCTTTATCACAACAGCATTCAGCCTTATCACAATCAATATATTTCTTTTCTTCCTGCATAATTAAAACCAATTTTGTTCCAGACAGGCAGCTAATGCCGTTCTGGCTCTGTGGATTATCACCCAAAGGTTAGACGGAGTAATGTCGAATTCTTTACAAATAACTTCGGTATCTACACCATCTATCGTTTTCATCTTAAAGATTTCAGCGTGTTTAGAATTTATTTTTTCTAAACAATCTAAAATTGCCATCCCAAGTTCGGTATTTTCCATATCGTCTTCGGCGGTTTTATCAAATTGATCGGCAACCTGCTCTTCCAGCCAGTCACCGTCATTTTCACCGTCACGATAATTAATATGAACTTCAGCCTGACCTTTTTTCGAATTCATCTTACGGTAATGGTCGATAATCTTTCTTTTAAGGATTGAAATTAACCAGGTTCTTTCACTGGCTTCTCCCTTAAAATTCTCCATCGATTTAAGGCCGGCAAGAAAAGTTTCTGAAATAAGATCGTTGGCAATCTCACGATCATTTACTCTTACAATCGTATAATTGAAGAGATAATCTGAGTATTTGTCTACCCACTTTGTAGGATCTATGGTATGCGTTGACATTGTTTTTGTCGTGAGATTATCAGTCAAAAATAAGAAAACTTATTTACTCTGAATAATGGTTTGTATGCTATGAATTTTTTTGGATTTAAAGTGGTAGTCATTCCGGACTTGATCCGGAATCTCATCACTTAATATGTAGATGAGATCCTGAATCAAGTTCAGGATGACTATATTGAGAAATTTACTTCTCGATCAATCCAGCTCTTTTTAATAAAGCCTCTGGCTGAGGTTCTTTTCCACGGAAGCGTTTGTAAAGCGTCATTGGATGCTCTGTCCCGCCCATGGATAAAATATTATTTTTGAATTTATCGGCCACTTCTTTGCTAAAGATTCCTTTTTCGCTGAAGTATTCAAAAGCATCGGCATCTAAAACTTCTGCCCATTTATAAGAATAATATCCAGCGGAATATCCTCCCTGGAAAATATGAGAAAATGCGGTACTCATACAATTCTCAGGAACATCCGGAAATAATTTTGTCGGTTCAAAAGCATTATTTTCGTGGGCTTTTACATCATTTACCTCGGTAGGATCAATGGCGTGCCAGCTTAGATCCAGCATCCCAAAACTCAACTGGCGAACGGTTTGCATACCTTCCTGAAAATTCGAAGATTCTTTGATCTTTTCTACTAATTCCATCGGGATGGCTTCGCCGGTTTTATAATGCTTAGCGAATAATTGCAGTGCTTCTTTCTCGTAGCACCAGTTTTCTAAAACCTGGCTTGGTAACTCTACAAAATCCCAATACACGTTAGGTCCCGATAAACTTGGGTAAACCGTATTGGCTAACATGCCGTGCAACGCATGACCAAATTCGTGGAAAAGCGTGGTCACCTCATTAAAAGTTAATAATGAAGGTTCAGATTTTGTTGGTTTCGTGAAATTACAAACGATCGAAACATGCGGGCGCTCTTCTTTTTCGTTTTTTACGTACTGAGATTTATATTCGGTCATCCAGGCGCCTCCACGTTTTCCCGGTCTTGGATGAAAATCGGCATAAAATAAAGCTACATCTTTACCATTTTCATCGGTAACATTATACGTTTTTACATCTGGATGATATTTTTCAACCTCGCTGGTTTCGTTAAATTGAAGTCCGTATAACTTGCTTGCTACCGTAAAAACACCATCGATCACATTTTCTAGTTTGAAATATGGTTTTAGCTTCTCATCATCCAAATTGAATAACTTTTGCTTCAATTTTTCGCTGTAGTAAGCCGAATCCCATTTTTCCAGTCGTTCGATATTGTCTAATTCTTTCGCGAATTCTTCAAGCGCTGCAAATTCTTTTTCCGCAGCAGGTTTTGCCTTTTCAAGCAGTTCATTTAAGAAACTATTCACTTTTTCCGGAGTTTCAGCCATACGTTCCTGCAAGACAAAATGCGCGTGCGTGTCAAATCCTAAAAGTTGTGCTCGCTGATACCTAAGTTTAGCGATTTTCAGTACATTTTCCTGATTATCTAATTCATCACCATGAAATCCCTTAGCACCAAAAGCGATCGCCATTTTTTTACGAAGCTCACGATTTTTCGCATACTTCATAAACGGGATGTAACTTGGATAATCTAAGGTGAAGATCCAGCCTTCTTTATCTCTGGATTCTGCTACGCCTTTCGCTTCTTCTTTAAAACTCTCTGGTAAGCCATCAAGATCCTCTTCGTTGGTGATCTGTAGCTCGAATTTGTTGGTTTCAGCTAAAACATTTTCACCAAAATTTAGGCTTAAAGCAGAAAGTTGCTTGTCGATTTCCCGTAATTCTTCCTGTTTTTCCTTCGTAAGATTAGCGCCATTTCTAGAAAAAGCCTTGTATTTTTTATCTAAAAGCGTCTTTTGCTCTGTTGTAAGATCTAACTGATCTTTTTGATCGTAAACCGCTTTTACACGTTTAAAAAGAGCTTCATTTAAAATAATATCATTTCTGAATTCTGATAAAAGGGGAGAAACTTCCTGTGCAATCTTTTGGATTTCAGCATTAGTTTCAGCAGAATTAAGGTTGAAGAAAATACTGGTCACACGGTCCAGTTTTTCTCCTGAAAATTCTAATTCCTCTATAGTGTTTTCGAAAGTTGGTTCAGTTTCAGCTGAAGCAATATTTTCGATCTCAGATTTTGCTAATTGTATGGCTTCGGTAATCGCAGGCTTAAAATGTTCGGTTTCAATCTTAGAAAACGGAGCAAATTTAAAGTCCTGCAATAACGGGTTATTTGTACTCATAATACCTTCATTTTTTTCGAAAATAAAATGAGCAAAGCCTAAGCCATAAACTAGAAAAGGTATGTTATTTCAGGTTTTAAAGATTGATTGCCAGAATTATCGATTTTGAGCCTACTTTTTCGGACGAATTGGCAGGATGTCAATTAGCAATAATCAATAAACAGTGATCAATTAGCAGGCAGCCTTTAGCTTTCAGCAATCAGCTAATTTTATTACAGATTAGTTCTAAAGAAATGAAGAAATCTCATTCATCAATAAGTAATCTAAAATCTATTTTCTAGATTCTGGAATATAAAAAAAGCAATCTAAATACTCAATTCTAAATACTAACAACAACGCGATCTAAGATCTAAAAGCGAAGCGCTCTAACGTCTACTTTTTCTTAACTTCTTCAGCGCCTTTGATCACTTTTTCTTTAAGCCCTTCTTTGTAAACTAAAACTTTATCCTGAACACATTTATCTGCAGCACCAATGATTTGAGCGGCTAATATTCCGGCGTTTTTGGCTCCGTCTAAAGCAACAGTTGCTACCGGAACTCCGCCTGGCATTTGAAGGATTGATAAAACAGAATCCCATCCATCGATAGAATTTCTTGATTTTACCGGCACTCCTATTACGGGTAGTGGAGAAAGAGAGGCGATCATTCCCGGTAGGTGAGCGGCTCCACCGGCGCCAGCGATAATTACGCTAATTCCGCGAGTATGAGCATTTTTTCCGTAGTCGAATAATTTCTCCGGAGTTCGATGTGCTGAAACAATATCTACTTCAACTTCGATATCAAATCCTTGTAAAATATCTACCGCTTCCTGCATTACCGGCAGGTCGCTGGTGCTTCCCATTATTATTCCTACTTTGCTCATAATATATGTTTTATGCTTTGTTAATAAGTAATTGTTAGAAATTTTATAGTTAAATCTGACATTGCAATCTTTCTAACTTCTAACTTCTAACTTCTAACTTCTAACTTCTAACTTCTAACTTCTAACTTCTAACTTCTAACTTCTAACTTCTAACTTCTGCTAATTACTTTAATTTCTCCTTTAACCTGTTCGGCCACTTTTCTAGCTTCGTCGATATTTTCGTTTACAATAGTTACATGTCCCATTTTTCTAAAAGGGCGAGTGATCTTTTTTCCGTAGATATGCGGAGTAACGCCGTCCATTTTCATGATCTTATCGATATTCTTGTAAACTACTTCGCCTTCGTGATCTTTATCGCCAACAAGATTCACCATAATTCCGCCTACTTTACTATCGGTATTTCCTAATGGTAAATCTAAAATAGCTCGTAAATGTTGTTCAAATTGGTTGGTGTAACTAGCTTCAATGCTATAGTGACCACTGTTGTGAGGTCGTGGAGCAACTTCGTTTACCAAGATTTCATCTTCTTTCGTTTGGAACATTTCAACTGCTAAAAGGCCAACATGCTCAAATGCTTCAGATACTTTTTGTGCTACGGCTCTTGCTTTTTCGGCAACATGATCTTTGATCCTTGCAGGGCAAATTACATATTCTACCTGGTTGGCGGTTGGATGAAATTCCATTTCTACCACAGGATAGGTTTTAACCTCGCCACTTGGTGTTCTGGCAACAATCACTGCAAGCTCGTTTTTAAAAGGAATCATTTCTTCAGCAATACACTCGGCATCCGGTAATTCTTTTAAAGCTTCAGCATCTTTGATCACAGAAACACCTTTACCGTCGTAACCGCCTGTTGCACTTTTCCAAACAAAAGGTAAAGATCTGGTGCCAGATTCAACATCTGCGATAAGATTCTCTATTTTTTGATAGGTTTTAAATGGCGCGGTAGGAATATCTTTTTCAGTATAAAACTGTTTTTGTACGGCTTTATTCTGAATTTTCTCTAAGGTTGCAGCACTTGGGAAGGTTTTAATTCCTTCAGCTTCCAGTGCTTTTAAAGCTTCAACATTAACTCCTTCAATTTCAAAAGTAAGCACATCAACTTTTCTTCCGAAGTTTAAAACCGTTTCATAATCCATAAGATCACCTTGCTCAAAATAATTACAAGCAATTTTGCAGGGAGCTTCGTCGCTAGGATCTAAAACATAAGTCTGAATATCATATTTACGGGTATCGTAAAGCATCATTTTACCCAACTGGCCACCACCAAGAATACCTAGTTTAAAATCTGAAGAAAAGTAATTAATCATATTTGCGATGTTTGTGCAAAAATAAATTTTTACATCAGATTGCCCTATTTATTCTTATAGAAATTGGTAGAGTGGTGTAAATGAGATTCCTTATCTTTGCTTCTTTAAAAAATTGAAGTTTTGGTAAAACTACACGATCTTGTTTTTGAACCTTATGTAAGTGAGGAAGAAATCAATGAAGCAATCACTAAAATAGCAGATAATCTAAATGCAGATTATAAAGACGAGCAACCAGTTTTTCTTAGTGTTTTAAATGGTTCTTTCATGTTTTCTTCTGAAATTATGAAGAAATATAAAGGAGAATGTGACATTCAGTTTGTGAAGCTGGGATCTTATGAAGGAACCGAATCTACCGGAGATGTAAAAACCTTAATTGGGCTTACTAAATCTTTAGCCGGTAAGAAAGTGGTAATTTTAGAAGATATTGTGGATACTGGAGGCACGCTTAAAGAACTCGATCAGATTTTAAATGAAAAGAATGTGGCAGATTATAAAGTTGCAACGCTTTTTCATAAACCTTCCATGTATCGCGAAAAATTCAAATTAGATTATACAGGAATCGAAATTCCGAATGAATTTATAGTAGGTTACGGGTTAGACTATGATGGTCTTGGCCGTAATCTTACTTCTGTATACAAACGTAAATCGTAAATAAATACACATGACAAATTTGGTACTCTTTGGCCCTCCGGGAGCGGGCAAAGGAACTCAGGCAGATATTCTTAAAGAGAAATATCAGTTAGTACATATTTCTACCGGAGATGTTTTTAGATACAACATCAAAAATCAAACAGAATTAGGTTTAACCGCAAAATCGTTTATCGATAAAGGTCAGTTAGTGCCAGATGAGGTAACGATTAATATGCTTAATGCTGAAGTTGATAAAAATCCTGAAGCTAAAGGCTTTATTTTTGACGGTTTTCCTAGAACAGAAAATCAGGCTGATGCTTTGGCAAATTCCCTTAAAGGAAAAGGAACAGAAGTTAAAGCAATGATCGCTTTAGAGGTAGAAGATGAGGTTTTAGTGAAGCGTTTGTTAGAAAGAGGGAAAACTTCTGGAAGAAAAGATGATGCAGATGAGGCTGTGATTAGAAACAGAATTACGGTGTATTATGAAGAAACTGCCATTTTAAAAGAGTATTACAAAAAACAAGACAAATATTACGGTGTTGATGGGGTAGGTTCTGTAGAAGAAATTACCGAAAGAATTAGCAACGTGATCGATAAATTATAATTCGAAATTAGATAATGAGAGAAGGGAATTTTATAGACTACGTAAAGTTGCATGTGTCTTCGGGGAATGGAGGATCTGGATCTTCGCATTTACACCGTGAAAAATATGTGGCAAAAGGTGGCCCAGATGGAGGAGATGGAGGTCGTGGTGGTCACGTGATCTTACGTGGAAATAAAAATCTTTGGACCTTATTCGAATTTAGTTTTAGAAGACATATTCGTGCTGAGCATGGCGGTAACGGAGGTAAGCAAAGAAGCTCTGGTGCCGATGGGCAGGACGAAATTGTAGATGTGCCTTTGGGAACGGTAATTAGAGATACCGAAACCCAGGAAATTATAGATGAAGTTACCGAAGATGGTCAGGAGATCATTATCGCAGAAGGCGGTATGGGTGGCCGTGGTAACTGGCATTTTAAATCATCTACCAATCAAACACCACGTTACTCGCAACCGGGTATCGATGGGCAGGAATTAGATATTACTTTAGAGCTTAAAGTTTTAGCCGATGTAGGTTTGGTAGGTTTTCCTAACGCAGGGAAATCTACTTTACTATCGGTAATCACTTCGGCAAAACCCAAAATTGCCGATTATGAATTTACTACGCTGAAACCCAATCTTGGAATCGTAAAATATCGTGACTTCAAATCTTTTGTAGTTGCCGATATTCCCGGAATTATTGAAGGTGCTGCGGAAGGAAAAGGACTTGGATATCGTTTTTTAAGACATATTGAACGAAATTCGACATTATTATTCCTGGTTCCTGCCGATGCTGAAGATGTTGCGAAGGAATATGAAATCTTATTAGATGAGCTTAGACGTTACAATCCAGAAATGCTGGATAAAGATCGTTTGGTGGCTGTTTCTAAAACCGATATGCTGGATGACGAGCTAAAAGCCGAATTGAAAGCTGAATTAGACGAGAATCTACCGGTGCCTTATCTGTTTATATCCTCTGTAGCGCAACAAGGATTAACCGAGCTTAAAGATAAGCTTTGGGAAATGCTTAATAAAGATCCAGAGGATAAGAAGTGAGCAACCTAAGAGCATTTAATCTCGATTATCGAGTAAACTGCTTTTGTCGATATTGTTGATTTTCAAAGCTTCTTTTTGCAAAGTTTAGTGCAAATTAAGAAGTGGGATGATTTTTGCTTAATTTTAAAAAGTAGTTTAAAATTATCCAATATGAAGTTAGTCGCTAAACTTATTTTATTTTGTTTGTTGCTGGTTTCTTGCAATACACCAAGAACCACTTTCGATTATGATGCGCAAACTAATTTCGATCAATATAAAACCTATCAGCTATTCCCAGATTTTCGAACCGAGATGAGTCAGCTCGACGAGAAAAGAATCATTAGCAGTTTAGATCATTTTATGCGCCAGGAAAACATAGATTTAGGTGAAGAAAAACCAGATCTATACGTTAATGTGTATACTGAAAAATTTCAGGAACAAAGCAATAACACGCTGGGTGTTGGTGTAGGAAGCGGCGGCGGAAATGTTGGAGTAGGGGTTTCTGGCGGAATTCCGCTTGGTGGCCCAAAAGATTACGTTCGGTTTATTATCGATTTTATCGATGTCGAGAAAGATGCCTTAGTCTGGAAAGCTGAAGTTGAGGTAAAGTTTAATTACAACGCAACTCCAGATCAGCGTCAGGCTTTATTCGATAAAGTTTTTGCCAAAGCTCTAGAAGCATACCCTCCACAGGATTAATTTTCAATTTTAATCCTTGTACCTTTAGAAAAGCTGGAAAACTCTGGGGCGTACATACTTTCAATTTGCGTAATTCCGTTAGAAAATTCCCCAGCGTTATTTACTCTTAGATCATATTCAAAAACATAAGTTCCTTTAGGTAAATAATCAAAGAAGAAATGTGTAGCCGCATCTTTTGTACTTTGATAATAGCGGAGCCCGTCTTGATATTTATGGCTGGAAAGTACGCTTGTAGGTTCCAGTCCGCTGGCACGCATATCTTTTAAGTGCACAAATTCAAAATCAGATTTCACATCAATGGTCACTCTCACCGTAACTAATTCGCCAACTTTTAGCACTTCTGGTAGCGATTTTAATTGTGGGCCTTCGCTGGTGTTTTCCTTCAGAAATAAAGCTTTGTTGATAATGATCTCTTCGCCTTTAGATCGCTCGATCTTATCTAAATCCTCAAAGTATTGATTATAAATACCGCCGAAGGCAGGGGCATCGTTGTTATTTTTTATACTGAAACTCGATATTTTTTGAAGTTCTTTTTCATCGTTCCAGGTTTTCTTTAGGTAACCTAAATTGCTTTTTTCGGTAAATATAGGATCCACTTTAACCGATTTATTATTCATTTTAATCTCAGGTTGGCTACTTTCTTTAATCCAGTTTTTTCCGTAAGAAAGAAATGCGTTTACCGCCATCGTAGTCGATTTTGTAGTTGCCCAACTATTTTTACGTTTATGTTGCAATAACCAGTTTTTCAGTTTATCGATATCCTTATCTTCAGGATTTACGGCTGCAAAAGCTTCGATGATCTTTGCCTGTGTTTCTATAGGATGATGATACCAAAACTTTCCTGCAGCATTATTTTTAAAATACATACCGCCCTTATCATCTTCGATACTGTTTTGTTTAAACCAGTTGACGATTTTTGTAGCTTCCTCTTCTTCATAATAATTGTTGAAACTTACGGCTAGCATAGCTTTAGTTTGTAGATTGAGATCAAGCCAGTTTTGTTTCAGATTTTGTATCATTTTATCGATAAAATCTTCTTCTTTTTCCTCGAAGTAAAATTCATCTGCCAGGATAGTTTTGGTGTAGAGATATAGAATTTCGTTTGGAGAGAATCGCGTACCGGTAATGTTATTATCAAACTTATTAGCGTGATGCTCTAACATGTAATTTTTAAGGAAAACGAGTCCGTTTTCGATAATTTCTTCGGAAGTTTTATTTAATTCTATCGAGTTATTCTGAAGCAAATACGCAAAACCTCCAAGAATATGGCTGGTAATATAAAAGCTAGATCGTCCATCTTTAAACCACGGGAAACTACCATCGCCATTTTGCATATTCTGCAATTTTAAAAGGTAAGATTGCAGGTTTTTTGTGTCTAATAATTTCGATAGATTTTGAATGTTTTCGGTCTCAGATTTAGCATCATTTACCCAGGGCGTTTCCTGTAAAAGAATACTTTTTAGCTCCTCGTTTTTCTCTAAATTGCTTGTTGCTGAATTTTCATTCCATTTTTTCAAGACTTCAGCGATTTCCGGATTTTCTTTCAGTATTTTTTCTGAAATAGCCTTTGCGAAATATTTAGAGAAAGTCTGCTCACTACAATCGTAAGGATAATCGATAAGATAGGGTAGCGACTGAAGCACCGTCCAAGCCGGATTAGCAGTATATTCTAAAGTAATTTGGTGATTTTGTAAAGTTTGAGATTCATTTTTTCTTAAACTGAATTCTTTTTCTTCCTGTTCCTGAAGCCAAATTGGGATGGTCTCGGTCACCAGCATTCTATTTTTAAGCACCGGTAATAAATTGGTTTCCCCATCTTCAAATTCATCAGTTTTTGCGACAATTTCATAGCGAAATAAGTTGAAATCTTCCGGAATGTAAAGTTTCCAGCTTAGCTGCGTATTTCCGTTTTCTGCTACATTAAATTCCTGAATTGCGTTTGTATTGCTGAGGTTAGTATCAATTCTCGATTCATCTTCAGCATTAAACAATTTTAATTGCGCTTTTCCTTTTAAAAATTCGTCACTCAAATTGCTAATCTTAGCTGTAATAACAATGCTGTCTTTTTCCCTTAAAAACCGTGGTGCATTTGGCGTAAGCATCAGTTCTTTCTGGGTAACAGTAAAAGCTTCTTTATAGTTAGATTCAGCTTCTTTGTTATGTCCAAATAGCATTAGGCGCCATTGGGTTAGAGCTTCAGGAGAAGTAAACTCTAAATTGATATTTCCTTCTTTATCGGTTTTTAGATTTGGATAGAAAAAGGCGGTTTCATTCAAATTTTGTCTGGCTTTAACCGAAAGCTCTTTTTGATCTCCAGATATAGAATCCTGCGTTGAATAGCCCAAAACCTGATCTCTAGAAATGTCCATAGCAACTTTTTCTACCGCTGCGGAACTCATACCTCTAATCTTTACAGAATTTCCAACAGTTACCACTTCATTTAAAGCTTCTATATCTTCAGCCATTAAAATAGTAATACTTTTATCTTCATTTTCGATAAAATAAGATGCTTGAAATCCAATAAAAGATGCTTTTAATTGATCTCCTTTTTTGGTTTTAATTTCAAACTCGCCGTCATAATTAGCTTGCGTCCCAGTGTTTGAACCTTCGATAGTGATCGTTGCTCCAGGCAATGGTTTTCGATCTGAAATGGTGATTACCTTGCCTTTAATAATTCCGCCTTTAGAAACATAATCTGTGGTAAAATCCTTGCCTCTAAACAGTAATTTTAGCAGGTAATCACGATTTTCTTTTCGAGTATTATTGTAGCTAAATCCAAAATAATCTAGTTTGGGCAATTTGGCTTGCTCGTAGGAAAAATAGAAGTAGTTGCGGTTATGTAAACTGAAATTTGCAGGAGAAAATTCTAGAAAATCTAAATTA
The DNA here is from genome assembly GCF_019904275.1 of Zunongwangia sp. SCSIO 43204. GTDB lineage: Bacteria > Bacteroidota > Bacteroidia > Flavobacteriales > Flavobacteriaceae > Zunongwangia > Zunongwangia mangrovi. The sequence continues at coordinate 221,468 of NZ_CP063204.1, read as the reverse complement.
GGTAGTCTGTAATATCTACCACCAATATTAATGTGCTCTGGCCAGGAATGTTCTTTAAACTGATCTAGTGAAGCATCGTACATCCCAGCGAGAACTTCAAATTGATCTTTGTTGTTTTTTTGTATAATTTTTAAACTCCATTTTTCTTTTTTTCCTGGTTCGATCTTATCTCTAAAAGTGCTTAGAATAATTTCAGGTTGTGGTTTTTTGTCTTTTAGCTGAATGCGCTCCGTGCTTGTAAAAGTCGAATTATATTTAATACTGCTGAATCTTAAACTGACTTCTTTTCCAACATAATCTTTAATCGGAATTTCGATGTTTTTAGCTCCTTTTTTTAGATCGATGTATTGCTGAAAAACAGCTTTGCCTTCAACATAAGCTTCCAGATTTACATATAAAGCTTTAGCAGCGGTGAGTAAAGAAATTTCAATAAAACCATCTTCGGTGAAATCTTTATTTGCGATTATGTATTCAAAAAGTTGATTATCTGAAGCCTTTTTTGCCTGCCTTTCTTTTAATTCGATAATCTTTTCTTGAACGATCTTATTTCCTTTTTTGTCTTTGGTTTTTAGGATGATTCTATAGCTTCCTGCCGGCCATCTTTTGATGTTTTTTAGCGTAATTTTTTTATTAGAACTTGCTGTCGATTCATACCATAGTTTGCCATTTTTCCAGTTCGATTTTTCATCTTCATTCAAATATGCAATATGTGGTAAAAGGTTTTTATACTCGTGTTTGCTGATATTTAAAGTGTCCGGTTTAGGTAAGTCATTACCAAAGTTTAAGATCCTTTCAGGAGCTTGTAGTTTGTAGATTTCTACCGTTACGGGCAAATCAACATCTTCATAATTGAGATTGGTGACTTTTGGGATAAAATTTATTCCATCTTTTTTATAAGATATACCATTATCCAAAATACTAAGAATGTTTAGCTTGTTTCCGGCATTTACTGTAGTTTCTTCAGATTGTGTTTCACCATTAATATCGGTTACCGATACTTCAATACTATACGTGTAGATCTGGTCTGGGTTTTGAATTTCGGAGGCTTCAGCTTTCGCTAAAAATTTAATCTGAAAATCACCATTTTCGTCTGTTTGTAATTCTCCATTGGCAATTTCTTTGGGATTAATTTTTCTGTATCTAGATGCATAACCGTAATTCTCAAATCTTAGAATTCGATAAGTTGCATTAGCATGACTTAAGCGCGCTCCAGAGAAACTTTCAGCATATCCATTAATGTTAACAGAATCATTTAAAGCGAAGGATTGAGTGACAGGTTTAATTGCTATTTTAAATTTAGGTCTTTTGTATTCTTCTACAGAAACTCTTTTCGTGGCATAAAAATTTGGTCTTTCTTTATCGCTATCTTCTTGAATTTGGATGGTAAACTGCCCGGTTTTTAAGCCTGTTGGAATTTCGAAGTTTCCAGAAACACTACCAAAATTGTTTGTTTTCGCCTGTCTTTTTTCAATTTCGTTTCGGTTAGCATCTAAAAAACGAATCGCTATTTTTTTACCGGAAAGTACTTTGCTCGAATCTCCTTCTTTAGAAACTAATACACCTTTATAATAAATCTGCTGGCCGGGTCTGTATAAACTACGATCTGTAAATAGGAATCCGCGTTCTTTATCTTGGACTCCGTAATTATTTCGATAATACGAATAGCGATCTTTTAAAATGATATCATCCTGATCTTTTGTAATGTGATATTCGATATCTCGAAGCCGGTTAGTTGGAGCTGGAAAACTTAAATTTCCATCACTATTTGATGTTTTCTCATAAGAATTGTTGCTTTGGTAAGATGAAAAAGTTGCTTTAATATTCGCATTTGCGATGGGTTCACCAGTTTCGCGATTCACTACTTTTAGATCGATACTTTCATCCTGATTGGAAATTAAACTTAATTCACTTACCTGAATCGTTTTTAACGCATATAGATTGTCGAGGCTTTTATCTTTAAGTAGGATTACATATTTGCCAATTTTAAGTTTAGGTGCAATTGCTTGTGTAGTTCTTTTAAAGTGCTGACTTTTGTTAGGTAGCTTGATCCAATTTGAAAACTCTTTAGTTTCAGAATCGAGTTTCTTTAATAGTTTTTTGAGTTTAATTTTTTGTTCTTCCGCATAAAAATTGTGCTTATCCAAAAAGCTGAAATCTGTTTTGTTCAATTTGTAAATCTGGAATTGCAGGGAGTCCAGATTAGTGTATGAAATAAAAATTGGAAAGTTTTTCTGCGGACTTTGGTATGGATTTACCTGAACGCTTAGTTGTTTTTTTGTGATATCTGTAATAATATTCTGTGCGTTGTTCTTAAGATAAGAATTGAAACCATGTTGTACAATTTCTTCTGCAATGGAAATCGCATTGATATTATCGTCGGGGAAATCTTGTTTGCTTGCTCTTTGTTTTAGTGTAAGTGCCCTTTCGAGAGCGATGAGATCTTTTGCTAGTTTATCTTCAAATTTAGAATCTAGATCGTTCAATGCTTTTAAAAAATCACTTTCTGAAATAGCGATTCTCGATTTGATGTATTTGTAGCGATCTAGGGTAAAATAAGCTAGAAGTTGATTTTCGTTATTTTTTAGAAGAGATTTTTCAAGTTCCTGATAGCATTTTAAAGTGAAATAGTGTTTATCAAATTCTTCGTGAGTGTATAAATCGATTTTTATAAAACTATCACTTGGAACTAAATGTTCTTTAGTGATCTTAAATGATTTCGAATTTTTGGAAAGGTATCGATTGTTGCTTTTTCCGTAATCTAATGCTCGATTAATGAGCAGTTGGTAAACATTGTCGAAGTGTATTGTTGGCTGATGAAGCGTGTCTAGCAAGTAGGAATATTTATCGATATTGGTGGTTTCCAGGCTTTCTTTTTCTGAGATCGATTTTCGATAATTTTCTATTATTTCTGAATTAAATTTTTCTGTACTCCAAAACTGAAAGTTAGCAGTGTCATTTTCAACATTAGTCCTATCCTGAATTCGGTAAGCGTTCTTCTGAAGATATTGCGATTGAAAGTCGGCTAAAATCGAATATAAAATGTGTTGAGCAACAGGATTTACATCTTGTATTCTTTCATGAATTTCTGTGGTTATTGCAGTAGCCGATTCTTCTTGTAAGTCTATTGCAAATTTTGAAAGATAGAAAAGGCTTTTTATCGATTGAGCGTCATTTTTATCGATTTTCGCCTTTGTTGCAATTTTCTCAACCAGATCGTTTGCTGTTTTGGTATTCCCTAATATTTCCTGTTCTTCAACTTTGTTCCATTGATTTTCGTAAAAATCCTGGGCAAAAATATTGTACGTGCTAAGGATAGAAAAGATGAGAATTGCCAATGCATTTTTCATGGTAGATGATTTATTGATGACGGGTAGGGAAGTCTATTGTAATTTACTCGATAATCGAGATTAAATGCTCCGAGATTTGTCTCTAAGTTAAAATATTTTCTAATAAATTCCTCATGAATTTGGCTTGAGCTACTTTACGAAAAAGTCTGTAAATAAAAAAAGCTCCGGGATTACCGGAGCTTTTAAATTGTTTTTAGGAATGTAATTAGTCTTCTACAACTTCCATTGTAGTAAATGTAATTACACTTCTACGGTTTTTAGCATATTCTTCTTCAGAACATCCTCTCTCTTCAGTACAATCATTTACTGGTTGAGATTCACCATATCCTTTTGTAGTAATATTTTCAGAGGAAATACCGTGAGCTACTAAGTAGTCTTTGGTAGCATCGGCTCTTCTTTGTGACAATTTAAGGTTGTACTCTTCAGTACCTCTGGCATCAGCATGAGAAGCAATTTTGATCTCTGTTGCGTCGCTACCTTTAAGGATGTCGATTACTTTATCAAGAACTTCCTGGTATTCTTCAGTTACTTTAGATTTATCGAATTCAAAGTAAATTCTGTTTTCGTGAGGAATATCAATTTGTCTTGTTTTCTTAACATACTTAGTTCTTGTGAAAGAATAAAGATTATCGTTACCACTTCTATTAGAAGTTAGGAAACCTTTTTTCTCACCTTCGTTAATGATGAAAGCGAAATCATCATAAGCACTGTTTACAGAGCTTCCTAAGTTTTCAGCTTCAGTATAATTTCCTTCAGATTTGTAAACGTCTAGATTACCAAATCCTAGGTGACCGTCTGAGGCGAAGTAAAGAATGTTGTCTTCACTTACAAAAGGAAACTGCTCTCTATGCTCAGTGTTAATTCCAGGACCTAAGTTCTCTGGAGTTCCATATGTCCCATCTTCGTTGATCGCTACTTTGTAAAGGTCGAAAGAACCTTGTCCTCCTGGCATATCACTAGCAAAGAAAAGTGTAGAACCATCTGGGCTAAGTGCAGGATGCTCTGTAGAAAACTCTTCGCTTGTAAAAGGAAGTGCTTCAACATTTGTCCATTCGTCACCAACTAGTTCAGCTCTATAAATTCTGATGTTAGCTACTCTTAAGCCTTCTTCAGTTTTAAAACGCTTTTCATTAGTTCTATCGAAGTACATAACAGTTCCTTCTTCATTAAATACAGCAGAACTTTCGTGCTCGTCTGTATTAATAGCGTCTGAGAAAAGAACAATGTTACTGATCTCACCTTCTTCAGAAATTTCACCTGTATATAGATCTAATGCAGGTTTCTTGTTCCAAGGATAGATAGGGCGAGCAGTATTTCTGGTTGAAGCAAAAGTGATCTTGTCTTCACCAAAATAAGAGATTCCAAAATCTGAAGATGCAGCATTTTCAGCTGGAAGCATTTCTGGCTCGTAGATGTAAAGGTTGCTAGAGTCTACAATGCTTTCCTCAAATTCAGTAATATCTACATCTTTATCATAATAAGAAGCGAAATATTTATCTGCTTCATCATCCTGGCCTGTAGCACGAAGAGAATGAGCATATCTAAATTCGTATTCTGGCTCTACTGTAGCTTCATGTCTAGAGAATAATGTTCCATAAACTTCAGCTGCGTTTTGCATTTGATTTGTGTAGAAATAGGCATCTCCAAGATTCTGAAGAACTTCCTGGTTCTTGTCTACCACACCTTCGTAGGTCGATGCAGCATCTACATAAGCACGCTGAGCAAAAAGCTTGTCTGCTTTCCTAATTTCGGCCTTTTGACCGAAAGCTGCGATGCTTACAAGAAGTATTATTAATGTGCTATAAATGTTTTTCATATTAATCTTTTTTAGAAGAATCTAGGAGACTTGTCGTATCCTTTGTTTAAACCGAATAAATCTATATCGAACAATACCATGATCTCATGAGTACCGTCGTTGTAGTTCCCAAAATTCGTAGTAGTATAATCGTAAGCATATCCTACACGAAGTTGAGGAGTGATCTTAAAGTTCACTAATCCTGTTACAGATTCGTCGAATCTATATCCAAGACCAGCTTCTAAGCGATTGTATAAAAGAACATTTGCAGTTACATCTACAGATATTGGAGAGTCTTTAACTCCTCTAGCCATAAATGCAGGTTTTAACTTCACATTTTGGCTAAGATCGAAAACGTATCCCCCAGTAATGTAGTAGTGAATTGCTTCTTCACCAATCCCCTGGATTCCTTGAGAATTTTCAAGGTGAGTAGAGGTAAATAGGTTAGGAGCAGAAACCCCTAAGTAATAGTTCTCACTAAACCAGAATGCACCAACACCAAATACAGGAAATGCTTCACTGTAATTTTGAAATGCCGGGTCTAATGGATTATTAAGAACGATTCCATTTGTGTTAGAATCGAAAGTTGTAATCCCTGCTTTGGCACCAAAAGATAATTTGCTGTTTTGGCTTAATGGTAAAACATAAGCGAAATCTGCAGTAATATTATTTTCTTTTACCCAATCTCCCACTTCGTCATGAACTACGGTTAAACCAAGTTCGATTCTTTCGCTAATAGGAGTGTGAGCGAAGAAGTTGGCGGTGCGAGGTGCACCGTCAACATTTACCCACTGAGCTCTATAGATACCTCCAAGATTTAACATCCCGGGATCATCTGTGGCATATGCAGGGTTCACCACGCTCATGTTATACATGTATTGTGTGAACACTGGATCTTGTTGAGACATACCTTTTACAGAAAAAAGGATAATGCCTATAAATATTAGATATTTTGTGATTGTATTTTTCATTTCTTTCTAGTGTTTATCCTGATTATCTGCTTAAGTATACTTTTCCTTGTCTAGCAGGAGTTGATCCGTCATTAAATTCAATCACGTAGAAGTATACTCCCACAGGTAGTACATCATCTCCAAGAGAAGATTCAGTTGGCGTACCATCCCAGTTTGGAGTACTAGCATTTCCTTTGTAAACCATATTACCCCATCTGTTATAGATTTCTATCGCATAGTTTGGATATTCATCTTCAAGATATTGGATGTCGAAAGTATCATTTAGACCATCTCCATTAGGTGAAATACCTTCTTGGAATCTAATTGTACAGTCTGTAAAGTTTACAGTATAAGCTAGTCTTACAGCACTCTCACAACCTGTCGTGCTATTGTACGCACTGGCATAGTATGTCATGCCGTCTACCAATAGAGCGCTTTCACTAATCGCACTTCCACCTTCAGCAGCATCGTACCACGTGATATCTCCACCACTTGTAATTCCATCAGTTAAATAAGCGACAGTTCTTTCGTCGTACTCACAGATTTCAAATTGACTAGCATCGATTGTTGGAGTTCCTGGATCGTTAACAGTAACTGTAATAGCAGCTGTTTCAGATTCACAACCAGCAGCACTCATTTGAGTCACGTAATAAGTTCCTGAAGTTAGAACATCGGTTGATTCGATCATATTATCTGGATCAGCATCTGCGCTTGTGTAATATCCAATATTATCTCCAGTAATATCAAGATCAGCGAAAGTTGCGCCGTCGATTGCACAGAAATCGCCATCTGTTACAACAGGTGCATCAGGCACTTCATTAACAGTAATTGTTAGAGTAGAAGAATCTGTTCCACAATCATTAGTTACCGTATAAATGAATTCATATACACCAGCCGTACTAATATCGAAATTAGCATCTGCAAGGTCAGTTCCATCTAAAGAGAAAATACCGTTATCATCAGCACCATTTAAGTACATGCTTAGATCTACAGTTGTATCTGCAACACAAATACCATCTGCAACCGTAACATCTTCACCTGCATTAGCATCTGGGTTTACAGTGATTGTGAAGGTAGCGGAATCTGATGTTCCAGCAGTAACACAAGTATCATCTTCATCTAAAGAATAAGTAATGGTATAAGTGCCATCTGTTGTTGCCATGAACATTCCATCTGTAACCATATCTCCAGTAAATTCACCAGAGGTAATAGCGTCGTCACTTAAGTATTCAAATAGGTCAACGCTTTCATTTACACATAAAGTAAATGCAGCATCATCACCAGCTTCAGCTTCAGAAGGCTCATTAACAGTGATTGTAAAAGTAGATGAATCTGAAGTTCCTGCAGTTACACAGTAATCTTCGTCATCAACTGAATAGGTTACTGTATATGTTCCTGCAGTAGCAGAAGTGAATGATGTACCTGTAACACCATCACCAGTAAATTCACCAGTTGTATTAGCATCAGCACTTAAGTAAGAACTTAGGTCGATAGTTTCATTAACACAAGCTGAAATTTCATCATCTTCACCAGCTTCAGCAGCTGTAGGAGCGTTAACTGAGACAGTGAAAGTAGCAGTGTCTGAAGTACCATCAGCAACACATGCATCGTCTTCATCTATTGTATAAGTGATAGTATAAGTTCCTGCAGTTGTAGCAGTAAACATCCCATCAGTTACCATATCTCCAGTGAATTCACCAGAAGAAATAGCGTCATCACTTAGGTAATCAGCAAGCATAATAGTTTCGTTTACACAAGCAGAGATTTCCATATCGTCACCAGCCTCAGCATCAGAAGGCGTATTTACAGTGATCGTAAATGTAGCAGAATCTGAAGTTCCAGCAGTAACACAGTAATCTTGGTCATCTACCGTATAAGTAATAGTGTAATCTCCTGCAGTAGTAGCAGTGAAAGTTGAACCTGTAACACCTTCGCCTGTAAATTCACCAGAAGCATTTGTGCTATCTGCTAAGTAAGAAAGAAGATCTACATTTTCGTTTACACAAGCAGAGATTTCCATATCCTCACCAGCATCAGCAGGAGTAGGATTATTAACAGTGATCGTAAATGTAGCAGAATCTGAAGTTCCCGTAGTTACACAGTAGTCTTCATCATCAACTGAATATGTCACTGTATATGTTCCTGCAGTAGTAGCATTGAAAGTTGAACCTGTAACACCATCACCAGTGAATTCGCCAGTTGTATTAGCATCAGCACTTAAGTAAGAACTTAGGTCGATAGTTTCATTAACACAAGCTGAAATTTCATCATCTTCACCAGCTTCAGCAGCTGTAGGAGCGTTAACTGTAACAGTGAAAGTAGCAGAATCTGAAGTTCCTGCGTTCACACAAGTATCATCTTCATCTACAGTATAGGTAATAGTATAAGTTCCTGCAGTTGTAGCAGTAAACATCCCATCAGTTACCATATCTCCGGTGAATTCACCAGAAGTAATAGCGTCATCACTTAGGTAATCAGCAAGCATAATAGTTTCGTTTACACAAGCAGAGATTTCCATATCGTCCCCAGCCTCAGCATCAGAAGGCGTATTTACAGTGATCGTAAATGTAGCAGAATCTGAAGTTCCAGCAGTAACACAGTTATCCTGGTCATCTATCGTATAAGTAATAGTGTAATCTCCTGCAGTAGTAGCAGTGAAAGTTGAACCTGTAACACCTTCGCCTGTAAATTCACCAGAAGCATTTGTGCTATCTGCTAAATAAGAAAGAAGGTCTACATTTTCGTTTACACAAGCAGAGATTTCCATATCCTCACCAGCATCAGCAGGAGTAGGATTATTAACAGTGATCGTAAATGTAGCAGAATCTGAAGTTCCTCCAGGAACACAGCTGTTAGCATCATTTACAGTATATGTTATAGTATAGGTGTCTGCAGTAGTAGCAGTGAAAGTTGAACCTGTAACACCATCACCAGTGAATTCACCAGTTGATAAAGCGTCATCACTCAAGTATGCTGTTAAGTCTACAGTATCATTGATACAAGCATCAAATGCCATATCATCACCAGCTTCTGGTGCCACAGCAGGAGTGATTGTTACGTTAAATTCTGTAGTTTCAGAAATACACGAACCGTTAGTTGCAACAGCGTAATATGTTCCATCCATTAAAGCAGTAGATGGGTCTAACGCACTTGATAAAGAAGCATCATCATAAACAGCAACATTAGCATCTGTGCCTAGATCAGCAACAGTAGCATTCTCAGTTTCACAAAAACTCATATCAGCGATAACTGGAGCATCAGGCTGTTCAGAGATCGTTATCTCGAAATCAGTCGTTGCGGAAATACAAGAACCGTTAGTTGCAACCGCATAATAAGTTCCAGACGTCAATGGAGTAGCAGGATCAAGCTCAGTAGTTAACGAAGCATCGTCGTATACAGCAACATCAGCATCTGTACCTAAGTCGGCAACAGTAGCGTTATCAGTTTCACAGAATTCCATATCAGCGATTACTGGAGCATCCGGCTGTTCAGAAATAGTTATTTCGAATTCAGTCGTTTCAGAAACACAAGAACCATTAGTTGCAACCGCATAATAAGTTCCAGACATCAATGGAGTAGTAGGATCAAGCTCAGTAGTTAGTGAAGCATCATCGTATACTGAAACATCAGCATCTGTACCAAGGTCAGCTACAGTAGCATTGTCAGTTTCACAAAACTCCTGGTCTGCAACAACCGGAGCTTCTGGTTGATCTGTAAGTGTTATTGTAAATGTAGCATCATCTGTAGTACAATCATCTGCTACAGTGTATGTAATTGTATATGTTCCAGCAGTATAGTTTGCAGGATCAAATTGACCATTAATATCAGCGCCGTCTAGAGTAAATGTACCATCTGTATCGGCATCTCCAGAAAGAAGAGTAAATAGATCTAGAGAAGCGTCATTTGAGCATACCTCAGTACTAGCGTCATCACCAGCATTTACAGGAGGGATAACGGTAACGGTAACTTCAAATCTCTCTTCACTTTCTGTTGGAGGTAAAGCAGAACCAACATTGTTGATAATCTGGGTAGCATAGTAAGTTTCTCCATTCACTAATACAACATCATCACCCAAATTAGGGTTTGAAGTTTCTGTACTATACCAACGGATAGCTGTTGTATTTTCGCTTGTTCCCTGAGCAACTAAATCTGCAACAGTAGCACCGTCACAAAAAGTTTGTGCAGCATCTCCGGTAGGAGCAACTGCAACGATAGGATCGTAACGCATTGCTAATCTTTCAGATGGACAGCCTCCATTGTCGATTCCGACAAAGTAAGAGTTTTCTGCAATTAATTCGGTGTTTCCGGCTAAAGGAGTTTCATCAAACTGTCCTGCAAAAACAACAAGGTTGTCCCCTGGATTATCATCTTGAAGGGTAGCGATTAAATCATCTACATCATAAGAATCTGCAGTAGATCCTAAAGCAGGAGAAAAAGTAGTTCCGTATCCAGTTACTGGGGCTGGAGAAGAAGTTACTGTAACAGTAACGGGAAGTCTTGTTGTACAAGTTCCGTCAGCATTACCAACAAAATAGGTAACTCCATCCTCCAGTAGTTCGTTATCTGGAACAGGGGTTGTTCCGTCTTCCGATCGGTAAATTGTTGTACCATCAGTAACAATTGCATCAACAGTTTGCAGATAGCAGAAAGACTGAGTGTCTAGGGTGCCTGTCGGTGTTGGGCAATCACTTTGACCATACATCGACAAACCTCCCATAAATAGTACAAAGGATAGAAGGAACAATTTGGTTCCCCTAATCCTCAAAGTAAAATTTTGCATAGGCTAGGTGTTAAATTCGAATAATAAATAATAAAGTTTAAATTGTTTGTAGCACAAATATTATAATAATTTTTAATATCTGCGTTGTAAAACCTTCTGTATTTACTATTAATTAGTATTTTTCCCCTAATTCTGGATTTTGTGTTAAAATCATTTGGATATAATTCTTAAAAATAGTAGTCAATTTCTTAAAAAAATTAACGTTTGGAGCTAAAAGCGCTTTTTTTTCTCTTCATTTTGGGATGTAATTTTTCAATTTTTGGTCAGGAAAATCTAAAATCTGTGAAATTTCAGTTAGAGCAAAATAATTATACAGTGGCTCTAGAGATTTTAGAACAAAATCATAGTGACTCCGAGTTTGGTAAGTTGTATTTAGGCGACATAAATAGCCATTTAAAACACTGGGACGAAGCTATATCTTATTACGAAAAACTTGTAGAATTACATCCAAACTCGGCCTTGTATAATTTCAAAATGGGTGGAGCTATGGGGATGAAAGCTATGGAAATCAATAAGTTTCAGGCAGCATTCCTAATTCCGGATATTAAGAAATATTTAGAAAAAGCGGTTGCTTTAGATCCAGAGCATATAGAGAGTCGAAGAGCTTTAGCGCAATTGTACCTAGAATTACCTTCTGTTTTAGGTGGAGGCCTTGATAAGTCCTTAGCGCACACAAAAAAGTTGGAAGAACTAAATGAACTTGATTATCGCATTGCAATGGCTGCTATCTATGCCTATAAAGATAAAGAGGAGATTTCAGGAGAAATGATAAAGAAAGCTATTGAGAAATCTCAAGCCAAACCATCTCTTATTTTGCGTAATTATATGTATTTTGAATTGGCACAGGAAGCTGTTCGTTATCAGGTTGCAGCTTCAGAGATTGATAGGCTAATGAAGAAATATATTTCGGGATTTAATTACCTGGATCTAAAAACACCTGCAGAGGCTTATCTTAAGTTAGCACAACTTTCAGAAAAAAGAGGAAATAAGAAGGCTGCAACAAAATATATTTCAAAGTCTTTAGACTATGATGCTAAAGCTGAAATTGCTTTAGAACTTCAAGAAGATATTCAGGATATGTAAGTCTTCACTTCGCGATTATAAAAGCAATAATTACATTTGCTGAAAATTGATATAATGAACATTCATTTTATAGCTATTGGAGGGAGCGCGATGCACGCTTTGGCCATAGCACTGCATAAAAAAGGTTTTAAGGTTTCGGGAAGTGACGATGCTATTTTTGAGCCTTCAAAAACTGCACTTCAAAACTGCGAAATCTTACCTGAAAAATTTGGTTGGTTTCCAGAGAAAATCACAAAGGATCTTGATGTGGTTATTCTTGGGATGCATGCCAGAAAAAATAATCCAGAATTACTAAAAGCTCAGGAATTAGGCTTAAAAATCTATTCTTATCCCGAGTTTGTTTTCGAGCAGTCTAAAACCAAAACTCGGGTTGTTATAGGTGGTTCTCATGGTAAAACAACAATTACCAGTATGATCTTACATGTGATGCATTATCACGATCGAGATGTAGATTATTTGGTTGGTGCACAATTAGAGGGAATAGAAAATACAATTCAGCTAAATGATGATAATGATTTTATTGTTATTGAAGGGGATGAGTATTTATCGTCTCCAATAGATCGCAGGCCAAAATTCCATTTATATGAGCCTAATATTGCGTTGTTAAGTGGTATTGCCTGGGATCACATCAATGTGTTTCCAACTTACGAAAATTATGTAGAGCAGTTCAGCATTTTTGTGGATAAGATCGTGAACGGCGGAATCCTGGTGTATAACGAAGAGGATACCGAGCTTAAAAATATCGTTGAAAATAGTACAAATCCTATTAGAAAACATGCTTATCAAACGCCAGAATATTATATCGAGGATGGTGAAACAATCCTGGTAACTCCAGAAGGGGACATGCCTTTAGAAGTTTTTGGTAAACATAATCTTAGCAATTTTGCCGGCGCAAAATGGGTTTGCCAACATATGGGGATCGATGAAGAAGATTTCTACGAGGCAATTTCAACATTTAAAGGAGCTTCAAAAAGACTTCAGAAAATTAAAGAATCTGGGGATTTTATAGCCTTTAAAGATTTTGCTCATAGTCCGTCTAAAGTAAAGGCGAGTGTAAAAGCCGTGAAGGAACAATTTCAGGAAAAAAAAGTTATCGCTTGTTTAGAGCTGCACACATTCAGCAGTTTGAATGAAAGTTTTATTGCTGAATATAAGAATTCACTCGATGCTGCAGATAAAGCCATTGTATTTTATTCTTCTGAAGCGGTTGCGCATAAAAAATTAGAACCCATTTCTGCTGAAGCTATAAAATCTGCTTTTGAACGCGAAGATCTAAGCATTATTACAGAAACTTCAGAATTAGAAACACATCTTAAAACATCGAATTTCGATAATTCTGTATTATTATTTATGAGTAGCGGAAATTACGGCGGAATTGATCTAGAGCATTTTGTAACCGAATTATAAAATTGGTTAAAATCTTTATTCCTTTTCTAATCTGTTGTATTTTAACAGGATGGGAGAGGAGTCACAAGGTTTTAGTATTAAGAATTGGGCGATAGATGATAGGCCACGCGAGAAATTACTCAGAAAAGGGAAACTTGCTTTAAGTGATTCTGAATTGATCGCTATTTTAATAGGTTCTGGTAATCGAAAGGAAACCGCCGTAGAATTAAGCAAGCAAATTTTAGCTTCTACGCAGAATAATCTTAGTGAGTTAGGAAAACTTTCAGTTAATCAGCTTTGTAAATTTAATGGAATTGGTGAAGCCAAAGCAATTACGATTATTGCGGCTTTAGAGCTAGGTCGAAGAAGACGTTTAGAAAATGCTCTGGAAAGAACCAAAATCACCTCAAGCAGATCTGTTTTCGAATTAATGCAACCCATAATTGGGGAATTGCCTCACGAAGAATTTTGGATCATTTATTTGAATAATTCTAACAAGGTGATCGATAAACTTCAGCTAAGTAAAGGCGGGATTACAGGAACTTTGGTAGATGTTCGGCTTACCTTAAAGAAAGCTTTAGAACTTGGTGCAGTTGCTTTGATCCTGGCACATAATCATCCTTCAGGAACCTTAAAACCCAGTATGGCCGATAAGAATTTAACCCAGAAATTAAAAACAGCTTCAGAAAGTCTTGATATAAAAGTGCTGGATCATTTAATTGTAACTGAAATGTCCTATTTTAGCTTTGCAGACGAAGCGATCTTATAAAACTACCCTTAATGCTACTGGTCTACACCCAAAAAGTTACTCCTAGAATCATCTATATCTTTAAGCATATCTGTACAAACATGCTTGGGGTTCAGATTAAATTTACTTCTAAAATCGAGGAGTTTGTAGCTCATGATGGCTTTAAAATGTCTTACGGGAAACAGGCATTAGGAAACGAATTTTTTATTCAGAATACAGATATTTTATTAGAGCATGGTTTTGGGGAGTTAGAGATTAAAGTGCAACCCTGGGGAAATACGGTTTGTTTCTTTCCGGTAAGTGATAATAGTGATTTACCATTCGATATTTTTGCAGCTTCTTTTTACCTCTTAACGCGTTACGAAGAATATTTACCTCACGTAAAGGATGAAGCAGGTAGATTCCCTGTTTCAGAAAGTTTGGCTTTTAGGGAGAGCTTTTTAAAAACGCCGGTGGTCGATATTTGGGCGCAAAAGTTTAAACAGGTTTTGCGGCAAAAATTCCCAGAAATGGAATTCAAAAAGATTGAATTTCAGGTAGAAAGTATATTCGGTGTAGAGCATGGCTTCGTGTTTAATAATAAGGGAATTATTAGAAGTATGGTGGGCTGGGGAAACGATCTTGTAAAGCTTCATTTTCATCGTTTTTTCGATCGCATTAAGTCTTGGATGAAAATTAAAAAAGATCCTTTCGATGTATTTGATGATCTGGTTCATCTTATAAAAAAGCATTCTCTTTCAACGATTTTCATGTTTAAAGTGGCAGATTTCACACTTTATGATCGCAATATCAACTACAATAGGATTCCGTATCGATCTAATATTAAATATGTTTCAGATTATGCGAAGATCGGTTTGCTTTTAGGTCATTATTCTTCACAAACTTTAAAAGTTTTAAAAAGCGAAAAATTTCGTTTAGAGAACATCATTCATTATCCACTTGAAAATATTTTGAACGCCAGTTACGATCTTGGTATTCCAGAACATTTTAATACGTTGGCAGAATTAGAGTTTGAGAATGATTATTCGATGGGGTATCCAGATGACCTTGGCTTTAGAGCAGGAACCTGTTCTTCCTATTTATTTTACGATATAAATATGGAAATTACGAGTCCGCTTCAAATCCATCCGTATATATTTAATTCGAATGTTGGTAAAAAATATTCTTCCGAAGAATTAAAAAAAGAGGTTGCTAAAATCCACGAACGAGTGAAGAATGTTGGGGGGACGTTTAGGGCGATCTTTAAAAATGAAGACTTTTCTGAATATTATAATAACAAACGATATTACTCATTATTAAAGCAAATTCATGAAATTGAATAATATAGAGCATGTTTTTTTCGATTTAGATCACACTTTGTGGGACTTTGATAAAAACTCGGCGCTCACTTTCGAATATATTTTCAAATTAAATAAAATCGACTTAGAACTTTCTAGGTTTCTCGAGGTTTATATACCTATCAATTTCGACTATTGGGAAAATTATCGCAAGAATCTGGTGTCTAAAGAAAAGCTGCGTTACGGTAGGTTAAAGGATTCATTTTTGGCGGTTTCTTACCCGGTTGATGACACGATTATCGATAAGTTGTCTAATGATTATATCCTTTATCTTTCTGAATATAATCATCTACTGGACGGCGGAGTAGAAGCTCTTGATTATCTTTCTGAAAAATATACACTCCATATTATTACTAATGGATTTGAAGAAGTTCAGCATAAAAAATTGAAGAATTCCAATATTCTAAACTATTTCAATACAATAACAACTTCTGAAGAAGCCGGAGTTAAAAAACCACATCCCACTATTTTCGAAATGTCGCTAAAGAAAGCTAATGCCTTACCAGAAAAATCGGTAATGATTGGCGATAATTATGAAGCTGATATTATTGGTGCAGCAGATTTTGGTTTACAAACTATTTATTTTGATTATTACAATAAGTCGGCATACAACAATGTTATAGGGATAAAGAATTTAAAGAACCTCAATCTATATCTTTAAAATAAGGCAATACGATCGATATTCGTTATTTTTAAGCAGATTTTTAAATTATCCAGATTATGAAAAAACTATCAGTTTTATTCGCAATATTATTTACAGCAATAACTTACGGGCAAAAGACAATCAATGATTATAAATATGTGATTGTGCCAGAGAAGTACGAATTCTCAAAGGAGAAAAATCAGTATCAACTTAATGCGCTGACTAAATTTTTGTTAGAAAAATATGGTTTTTCAACTGTAATGAAAAGTGAAGAAAAGCCCAAGGAACTTCAATCTAATAATTGTTTAGCGCTAGAAGCAGATGTAGAGAATAATTCGGGCCTATTTGTTACTAAGCTGGTATTGCAGTTAAAAGATTGCTACGGGAATGTGATTTATGCCACAGAAGAGGGCAGAAGTAGAGAGAAAGATTATAAAAACGCTTATCACGAAGCTTTAAGAGATGCATTTACTTCATTGGAAGATTTAGATTATACCTATAGCGAAGATCCAGTTGTTGCTGAAGCTCCTAAAAAACAAGCCTCAAAACAAGCAAAAGCTATTGCCACTGCGGAAGTTTCTAATACTCCGGAAGAAGAGGTTGAAGTGGTTGAAGAAAACGAAGTGAATAAAGATGATGCGATAGAAGCAGTTATTGATGGTACATTCTACACCAATGATAATGCAGTTTATTTCTTGGAAGAAAACCAATCTGGTTACGGTTTTTACCAAAAAGGAATGGCAGAGCCTTTTGCAATGCTGATAAAGTCTGATGGATCAGATAACTTTATATACAATTCTTTAACCAAACAGGGAATGGCTTATTTTTCAAAAACAGGAGATCTTATTGTTGAGATATTTGATCGCCAGGCCGGTAAAACCGTGAAAACAACCTATAGGCTTCAGGATTAATAATTGTATTTACCAGACCAACGTTTCCGAAGAAATTCACGTTGAGAGTTTTCTCGCGAATTATTTCCAGGTTCGTATATAATGGTATTCCTGATCTCATCAGGTAAAAATTCTGCCTTTACAAAATTGCCTTCGGAATTGTGAGCGTATTTATAATTTTCGCCATAACCAAGATCTTTCATCAATTTTGTAGGGGCATTTCTTATATCCAGAGGAACTGGTAAGTTCCCCATTTGTTTTACTAAGCTAGACGCTTTTGCAATCGCTTCGTAAGCAGCATTACTCTTTGGTGAAGTTGCAAGATAAGTAGCGCATTGGCTAAGGATGATTCTTGCCTCAGGGTAGCCGATAGTATTTACGGCTTGAAAAGTGTTGTTAGCGATCACTAAAGCAGTAGGATTGGCGTTGCCAATGTCTTCGCTGGCTGAAATTAGCATTCTGCGTGCTATAAATTTTACGTCTTCACCGCCTTCTATCATTCTGGCTAACCAGTAAACCGCTCCGTTGGGATCACTTCCTCGAATCGATTTTATAAATGCTGAAATGATATCATAATGTTGCTCGCCAGTTTTATCATAAAGCACGGTGTTTTGCTGTACTTTTTCGAAAACCATGTCATTGGTGATCTCAGCACCTTCGTCGCTAGAATTTACAAGTAACTCAAAGATGTTAAGTAGCTTTCGTGCATCACCACCACTCAGCCTTAAAATGGCTTCAGTTTCTTCTAATTTGATGTTTTTTGAAGCGATTATTTTATCTTCTTTCATTGCCCTATTTAGTAGTGCAATAAGATCATCTTTAGAAAAAGGCTTTAAAACGTAAACCTGGCACCTGGAAAGTAATGCTGAAATCACTTCGAAACTGGGATTTTCTGTAGTGGCACCTACCAGCGTAACCCAACCTTTTTCGACAGCACCTAAAAGTGAATCTTGCTGAGATTTACTAAAACGGTGAATCTCATCTATAAAAAGAATCGGACTTTTTGTCGTAAACAGTCCATCACTTCGCTTTGCCTTTTCAATCACTTCGCGTACATCTTTTACTCCGCTGCTAATAGCGCTTAAAGTAAAAAAAGGACGGTCAGATTCATTAGCAATTATATTGGCTAGGGTTGTCTTGCCTACACCAGGAGGTCCCCAAAAGATCATTGATGGTATAATACCACGTTGAATTTGTTGGCGTAAAGCACCTTTTTCGCCAATAAGGTGTGTCTGACTTAGATATTGGTCTAAGGTTTTTGGTCTTAGTCTTTCTGCTAATGGCTGGTTCATTTTGCAAATGTAAAAATTAGAATGACAAAATCTCTGCTAAGTAATATTGGTTATTTTTTTGTAGTATTATTTCAAAGTAATTAGAACAGTGAAGCGAAAACAAGATTTTAATTTTACTCCTGGTGTTTTGGGTTATCCCATCGTTTTTGTTTTTGCGATCTGGATCGTGTTTTGGGTCGAAGTTCGATTTGGAGTGAATTTTAATGATTTCGGGGTTTATCCAAGAAAGAGCAGTGGATTACCAGGTATTTTCTTTTCTCCTTTTATTCATAGCGGAATAAAACATTTGTTCAATAATACGATACCACTTTTGGTGCTTTCTATGGCTCTTTTTTATTTTTATCGTAGCATTAGTTGGAGGCTCTTGGGTTATGGTTTTTTACTAACAGGTTTATTGACCTGGTTAATTGCAAGGCCAGCTTATCATATCGGCGCTAGCGGAATCATTTATTTGCTGGCTTCTTTCTTATTTTTCAAAGGAATTTTTTCAAAACATTATCGATTAGTTGCCCTTTCTCTTATTGTAGTTTTTCTCTACGGAGGGATGTTGTGGTATGTTACACCAATAGATCCAGAGATTTCCTGGGAAGGTCATCTCTCTGGTCTTATTGTAGGTTTAATCTTTGCTTTTGTTTTCAAGAAAAATATTGCGAAGGAACCTAAATATGTTTGGGAACAACCAGATTATGATGAAGAGCAGGATGAGTTTATGCGTCATTTTGACGAACACGGAAATTTTATTGAAAAATTACCCGACGAAATTGACGAAAATGAGCAAACAGACGATATAAAAATTAACTATATCTATAAACCAAAACAAGATAAAGAGGCTTAAATACGTTGTCGCACTACTTCATACAGGAATGCCCCGCAAGCTACAGATACATTTAGCGATGCTATTTCGCCGTGCATAGGTAATTTGGCCTTATGATCTATCGTTTTTAAAATTGAGGGCGAAACTCCTTTGGCTTCATTACCCATTATGATTGCTGAAGGTTTTTTAAAATCGATATCGTAGATTAGATTGTCTGTTTTTTCTGTAGCGGCAACGGTTTGTATTCCGCTTGATTGAAGATAGAACATTGCATCTTTGATGTGATTAACTTTGCAGATCGGAATCTTAAATACCGCACCTGCCGAAGTTTTTACGGTATCAGCATTAATTGGTGCCGCACCTTTCTCTGGAATGATAATCGCGTCTACACCACAGCATTCAGCCGTTCGTATGATCGCACCAAAGTTACGAACATCATTTACCTGATCTAGCAATAAGAAAAAAGGAGCTTCTTTTTTCTCTAATATTGGCTCTATAGTTTCTTCGAGTCCCTTAAAAGCTACAGGACTAATTTTAGCTACAACTCCCTGGTGATTACCTTTGCTTAAATTGTAAAGTTTTTCCTGTGGAACATAGGAGATATTGAAGTTCCCTTTAGATAAAGTTCTTTTAAGTTCAGAAAAAAGGTCTCCTGAAAGTCCTTTCTGAATAAAAATTTTATCTATAGTTTCTCCGCTTTCGATAGCTTCGATAACGGCTCTAATTCCAAAAATAGTTGTAGCATCTTTCATGCGACAAAAATAGGTGAAGTATTTGAAATAGCTTATCTAAGCTGTAAATAAAAAAGCCATGGTTTTTAAGCCATGGCTTTTTCTTATATAACTAAAAAATTTTTAGTTAACATCCCACCAAACGCGAGATGTATTACGATCTTCTGCAGGAGATAGTGTACCTACTCCTACTTGGTAATTTGCATTGTTCAAGTTTATTTCCTGTTGAGGATATAAATATCTGGTTGGAATTTCACCATCATTTAAAGGGTCAGCAGCTGGGGTTAAAACAGGATAATCCAATCTTCTCCATTCATTCCAAGCTAAAAATCCTTGTGGGAATAAAGAAGCCCATTTTTCTTCGCCAATAACTTGCATTAAACTAGTTTCAGAAGCATCAGCAATTCTGGCATCAGCAAAGTCGTCTGCTTCATCAGTTATATCGATTTGTTCCAATCCACCTTCGCCTGTGTGAGGTCCCATACCAAAGTATTCTGTAGTCGAAGTGAATGATTGCACAATTCCAGCTCTTAACATTTCTTCAGCATCTTCAGAAGTCCAACCTCTCTCAGCAGCTTCCGCTCTTTGAAGGTAAGTGTAGGCTCCTGTAAACCATGGTTGTGGACTAGTAGCAGATGTAATGTAAGGAGAGATCTGAGCAATTACAGATAAATCTAAATCTGTTGGATAGTTAGCTAAACCTGTAGCTAAACCATCAGCGTTAGGATCATCTGAATAAATTGTAAGACGAGCATCGAATGTTTCACTCGAGTAATCATCTTCATCACCCTGTAGGGCATCTTGGAAATATTCTGCCATGTTGTAGTCGGCAGCTCTAAATGATGTCCAAGGGTTTACCAAAGTTTCAGCATTAATTGGCTGATACCAAGCTTCTTGATCAGTAGTTTCAATAACTCCATTATCATCGTTTAATGCTGATAAAAATGTGCTTGAGGCAAGACTTTCATTAGCTTCAGACATTTGCATTGAAACGTGGATTAATAATGTATTTGCTAATCTTTGCCACATAGACACATTCCCTCCATAAATGATATCGCCAGATGGGCCATCAGCAGCTGAGTCCATCATGTCTCTAGCTTCTGTAAGCTCAGTGATAAAATCAGCGTAAATTTCCTCTTGAGGTGTATAAGCTGGTGATTGATTTTCATCATCTAAAGCCTCAAAATAAGGTATGTCACCATATGCATTAGTTAACCTATAGTAAATAATTACTTTCATAATTCTTGCAATACCAATCTGGTTATTTACAGAACCATTCGATAAATAAGCAGGGTCTTCAATTCTTTCTGGATCATTAGAAATTCTTATAATTTGTTGAAGATTACTCAATGTTTGAGAATAATATGCAGCCCAGTTTACTGGGTTTTCTGCGTATCTAGATTCTGTTTGATATACCGGTTGTGCTTGATACTGTATGTAAAGATGCGGATTCATCAACCAGTTACCACCGCCTATGGTAGCATATCTTCTTTGAGTCGCTGCTAGTAATGCTCCTGTATCTAAATCTAGAGGACCATTTGTATTCTCATTAGTATCTCCAAAGTCAACGGTCTCACAAGAACTGAATGATAGGAGAATCAATGATAAGAATAGTATTATATTATTTTTTTTCATTTTCTCGTAATTAAAATGTTAATTGTACGTTCATACCTATACTTCTCGTACTTGGTAACTGTGCGTTTTCACCATATCTCTGAGATAACTCAGAAGGATCCCATTCGTGCGTGTTATCGCTAGAAACTGCAATAAGCCATAGATTACGACCGATCACGCTAATTGTAGCTGAGTCAAAAACATTGCTAACAACATTTCCAGGAATTCTATAACTTAAGCTTACATCACGTAGTTTAAGGTAGCTAGCATCGTGAACGTATGGTTCTGCAATGTTTCCTGCTTGGAATTGAGAGTGATAGTCGTAAGCCTCAACGTAAGTGTCTACTGGGCTTCCAGATTCATCAACGCCCACAACATGTACACCTCCATTATCTGCTACAGCATTTCTTTGAAGTTCACCTCTATCATTCAAGCCAGCAGTATTTGCAGTAAGTCCAGAGTATTGACCCCACATTTCTGATAGTGAATAAAATTTACCTCCTTTTTGGAAATCTAAGGACGCAACAAGCGAAAAGTTTTTATACTGTAAGGTGTTAACGAGACCTCCAGTGAAATCTGGTAAAACAGATCCAAATGAAACATCATCTTGGTATTCGAACATTCCGTCTTCACCAATAACTCTATTTCCAGCGTCATCGTATACAAAACCTCTACCTCTTAATTGTCCCCAATCTTCACCTACTCTGTGAATAAAGTTAACACCACCAAAAGCAGGAGTACCTGTAGTACCGCTAAAAGGCTCTAAAGTAGTTAAGTCTCCAGGTAAGCTTACTATCTGAGAGTTATTAGTAGCCCAGTTAGCTAAGATATTCCATCTAAAGTTATCTGTTTTGATTACATCGGCATCAATCGCAAGCTCTAATCCTTCTCTTTCTGATTCACCTGCATTCGTTAAGTAAGAGGTGTAACCTGTTCCTGAAGAAATGCTAATTGGTATAATCTCATTTTCTCTGGTTTCATTATAGTAAGTAGCGTTGAATCCTAATCTATTGTTTAAGAATCTCAAATCCATACCTACTTCAAAAGATGTATTCATTGCAGGTTCAATATTCGGATTGATAAGTTGAGCTCTGTCATACTCTAGAACCTGACCGTTGTAAAGATCGTTACCAAGAGGGTATGCTGGGTTTAACGCTAAGGCATCAACATCATCACCTACTTGAGCCCAACCACCTCTTAATTTAGCAAAAGTTAAGATATCGTTTTGATCAAAAAGTTCAGATACTATAAATGAACCTCCAACTGATGGGTATGTGTAACCATTATTGTTAGATGGTAAAGCTGAACTCCAGTCACGACGGATTGAGGCATCTAAGTAGATCATATCCATATAGCCTAGTGAAGCATTAGCATAAATACTATTCACTTGCTTTTCTCTATCAATCACTGAAGCGGTTAGATTTTCTCTAGAGTTAGAAAATGTATAAACGTTAGGAAGAATCAATCCGCCACTTTGATAGTTTCCACTATCCATATTGTTCACAAATCTATAGTAGCTATTTTTTCTAATATTTCCACCAACAAGAGCGCTTATATCGAAGTTATCAAAATCATGCTCATATCTTAAGTGAAGTTGATAGTTGTCCTCGATATCAGAATTTATGTCCTCTCCAAAAGAATTTACGTAAAAATTGTATAATTCTGGAGATCCCTGTGCTGCGGAAGAATATTCAAGTAAATAAGGTACTTCCCAACTTCTTCTGTATTTAGATTCGTTTCTTGAAACTAACCCAGTTACCTCGAAGTCATCTAAGAAAGAATAAGACAAATGAACATCGCCTAACATTGTAGTGGTTTTTCGTTCATCTTTGTATAAATTAACCCAGTCATATGGATTATACCAGAAAGCTGCTTTTTTATAGTTTCCATTTGAAGAAGGATTTCCTTCTGCTGCAGCCCAATAGTCTAGCCCCCAGTTGTTCCAAGATGCTAGGTAGCCTTCAGTAGAGGTCAAGCCTTGTAATTCTTTCATTTTGTTTACATCGATATTTCTACCAAACCAAGAGTTGAATGATCCTGAAGTTTGGCTTCCATACCCGTCATCAAAATCACCTTGTACTTTACCAACAGAATAATTAATGTTAGTTCCAATACTTAAATTATCTGTTAAGTTGAAGTCAAAATTTGCGGTAACAAAGTTTTTATCGAAAGATGATTCTGGGATAATACCTGTTTGCTGCAGGTTCGTGAAGGAAATTCTGGCCGTGTAGTTGTCTCCACCACCGGATACAGATACGATATTTTTAAAAGTGTGACCTGTATCATAAAAATCTTCTACGTTGTTAGGGTGAGCTTCCCAAGTATCTGTTTGACCAAAATAAGGACTATTTTGGTAAGTTGCATACCATGGGATATATGGTTGTCCGTCAAATCGAGGACCCCAGCTTTCATCTGCATATACGTTTCCACTAAAATAACGTTGTCCGTCAAATACAGACATCCAGTCAGGATAAGAATAACCTCCAGCACCAGTTCCGTTGAAATCGAAAGTAGAGAATTCAGCCTCACCATTATAACCTTGGCCGTACTCGTTCTGATAGTTCATGATTCCTGAAACTCCAACCTGATCAAAGGATATAGAGCTAGTTAATTGAATACCTAATTTATCAGACTGACTACCTTTTTTCGTTGTTATTTGAACAACCCCATTTGAAGCTCTTTGTCCATAAAGTGCGGTAGCGTTAGGTCCTTTAAGCACGTTTATCGCCTGGACATTGCTCATGTCAATCGTGTTAGGATCTGTAGTAGGAACTCCGTCTATAATATACAGAGGATCTTCATCTGAAGTCAATGATATTCCACCTCTAATTCTAATACGTCCGGACTCTCCAAGTTTCGATCCTGCTTGGGCATTAATTTGAACACCGGCAACTTTACCTGCTAAGGCAGATTTGATATTCGTGTTCTCAGTGATATTTAATTCTTCTGAGTTCACGGTTTGAGCCGCATAAGCTAAGGTTTTTTCCTCCCTTTGAATACCAAGAGCAGTAACTACTACTTCGTCAAGTTGCGACGAATCTGGTTGCATCGTAATGTTTACACTGGTTGCTCCAGCAATAGTGTAGGTTTGTGTTTCTAAACCTACGAATGAAAATTCCAAAACATCGCCTTCAGAAGCTTGAATGGAATAATTACCGTCGAAATCTGTTTGAGTTCCAGTACTGGTTCCCTGAATTACTACATTTACTCCTGGTAGAGGTAAACCATCTCCATCGGTAACCATACCGGTAATGGTTTGCTCTTGCGCAAAGCTAATATGCGCAATTAACGCCAGAAGCAGCGTTAAGATACTACTTAATTTTACTTTCATTTTGAATTTGTTTGAATTAGCCAGCTTCAAATGTGATAATAAATCGTTAAGAAATCAAATTTATACATATTGTGAATTTATTAATATTTTAAACTAAAACGTTATATATTTATGTAAGGTGTTACTTTTTAGGAAGTTAAGAATTAGTGTTAAATGTTGTTTTTTCTGCGAAATTAACATTTTCGTTTTTCTAGAAATGGTACTTATTTAGTGTGATTTAACGTATACTTTGAAATTTTGAAAAAAAATCTCTATTTGTTGTTTTGTGAGTTATCAAAGAAAGGGGAGTCTTGTAAGTCATTTTACTTTGTCCTATTGTTAGAACAATGAAATTTCGACTTAATGTATTTAAAGAGGGTAAGTTTCGATCGCATTCATCTGAAAATTAAATTTGCGTAAAGTTGAATGTAAGTGCTATACTGAAGAAGCTTAGAGGAAGAACATCAAAAAAGCTTCGACAAGAATTTTCAAAATTGAAGCAACGTTGTTAGGAACCTCACTATGGATAAGTTCTTATGGTGTTTGGAGTATGGGGAATATTACTGATATAATAATCAATGACTATTTAAAACATCATTAATGGGGTTCGGGTAGTAATTCCAATGTGTTGGAATGACAAAGGGGTGTTTTTTAATCTTTTGTATTCGTAAAAAAAATGTTTGTGAATCTGTACTAGTAGTTTAGATTGTTTTGTTTTCTAGATAAGGTATCGATGATATCTGTGAGATAAAATACGTTTATTTTTCTTGTTTTATTTTTATCTCTAACTATTTGAATACTTGAAATTTATTTCTACCTTTGCACACCTTTTTTAAAGAAGGTGGTTTAAATTAATAAATATTGTAAAAGAAATTATGCCAACAATTTCACAATTAGTACGAAAAGGAAGAGCCAAGATAACTAAGAAGAGTAAATCGGCTGCTTTAGATTCGTGCCCTCAAAGAAGGGGTGTGTGTACTCGTGTGTATACAACTACTCCTAAGAAACCTAACTCGGCTATGAGAAAAGTAGCAAGGGTAAGGTTAACCAATGGTAAGGAGGTTAATGCCTACATACCTGGTGAAGGTCACAATCTGCAAGAGCACTCGATAGTATTAGTTAGAGGTGGAAGGGTAAAAGATTTACCAGGTGTGAGGTATCACATTGTTCGTGGTGCTTTAGATACCGCAGGTGTTGAGGGTAGAACTCAGCGTCGATCTAAGTATGGTGCAAAACGCCCGAAGAAGTAATTTATTAAACTTTTAATGTAAAGAAATGAGAAAAAGACAGGCTAAGAAAAGACCACTTTTGCCAGATCCTAAGTTTAATGATCAACTTGTTACGCGTTTTGTGAACATGATGATGTGGGATGGTAAAAAATCTGTTGCCTTTAAAATTTTCTACGATTCTATTGCAATCGTAGAAGAGAAAAAACAGGATGAGGAAAAAACTGCTTTAGAGATCTGGAAAGATGCTTTATCGAATGTGATGCCTCACGTTGAAGTTAGAAGTAGAAGGGTTGGAGGTGCAACTTTCCAAATTCCTATGCAAATTAGACCGGATAGAAAAGTGTCTACTGCGATGAAATGGTTGATTAGTTTTGCTCGTAAGAGAAATGAAAAAACTATGGCCGCTAAACTTGCTGCAGAAATTTTAGCTGCGGCTAAGGAAGAAGGAGCTGCTGTTAAGAAGAGAGTTGATACTCACAAAATGGCAGAAGCAAACAAAGCATTCTCTCACTTTAGATTCTAAAATAAAATGGCACAAAGAGATTTAAAATTTACAAGAAATATAGGTATTGCGGCTCATATTGATGCTGGTAAAACCACAACAACAGAGCGTATCCTTTATTATACAGGTATCAGTCACAAGATTGGAGAAGTTCATGATGGTGCTGCGACTATGGATTGGATGGAGCAGGAGCAGGAGCGTGGTATTACCATTACTTCTGCAGCTACACATTGTACATGGCCTTATAATGGTCATGAGTATACTGTGAATATCATTGATACTCCTGGTCACGTTGATTTTACTGTAGAGGTAGAGCGTTCACTTCGTGTTTTAGACGGTGTTGTTGCTTTATTTTCTGCTGTAGATGGTGTTGAGCCACAATCTGAAACTGTTTGGAGGCAAGCTGATAAGTATCGTGTACCTAGATTAGGATTCGTTAATAAGATGGACCGTCAAGGTTCAGACTTTTTTAACGTTTGTCGTCAGGTTAGAGAAATGTTAGGTGGTAACCCTGTTCCATTACAAGTACCAATTGGGGAAGAGATGGATTTTAAAGGTGTTGTAGATCTTATTTCTAAAAAAGCGATTATCTGGAACGAAGAGGATATGGGTATGACTTACGAGACTATCGATATTCCTGAAGAGCTTCAGGCAGATGTAAATAAGTATAGAGCTGAGCTAGTTGAAGCTGTTGCAGAATATGATGAGGCTTTAATGGAAAAGTTCTTTGAAGATGAAGATTCTATTACAGAGGACGAAATTATTGCTGCATTAAAAGCTGCAACTTGTGATATGTCTATTATACCAATGATGTGTGGTTCTGCGTTTAAAAACAAAGGAGTTCAGGCTATGCTTGATGCGGTAATGAGATATTTGCCTTCTCCTGTAGATGTTGATGCTATCGTTGGAGAGAATCCAGATACTGGTGAAGAGGAAAGTCGTAAGCCTAATGTTGATTCTCCATTTTCAGCTCTAGCATTTAAAATTGCTACAGATCCATTCGTAGGTCGTTTAGCATTCTTTAGAGTTTACTCTGGTACCTTAGATGCTGGTTCTTATGTTTTAAATGTTCGTTCTGGTAAGAAAGAGCGTATTTCGAGAATCTATCAAATGCATTCTAATAAACAAGAGCCTATCGATAAGATCGAGGCCGGAGATATTGGAGCGGCTGTAGGATTTAAAGATATTAAAACTGGTGATACGTTAACTGATGTAGATAAGCCAATTATTCTTGAATCAATGTCTTTCCCAGAGCCAGTAATTGGTATCGCAGTGGAGCCTAAAACAAAGGCTGATGTTGATAAGATGGGTATGGCGCTTGCTAAGTTAGCTGAAGAAGATCCAACATTCCAAGTGAAAACTGATGAAGTTTCAGGTCAAACTGTGATTTCAGGAATGGGTGAGTTGCATATTGAAATTCTTGTTGATCGTTTAAAGCGTGAATTCAAAGTAGAAGTTAACGAAGGTCAGCCTCAGGTAGAGTATAAGGAAACAGTAACAAGAGCTGCAGATCATAGAGAAGTTTATAAGAAACAATCTGGTGGTCGTGGTAAATTTGCTGATATCGTATTTGAAATGGGACCTGTTGATGAAGATTTTGAAGGAAAAGGTCTTCAGTTCGTTGACGAAATTAAAGGTGGACGTATTCCTAAAGAATTTATTCCATCTGTTCAGAAAGGTTTTCAGGAAGCAATGAAGAATGGACCTTTAGCTGGGTTCCAGGTTGATACTTTAAAAGTAGTTCTTAAGGATGGATCTTTCCACCCTGTGGATTCAGATCAACTTTCTTTTGAACTTGCTGCGAAGATGGGATTCAAAGCTGCCGCTAAAAAAGCTGGAGCTGTGATCCTTGAGCCTGTAATGAAGATCGAAGTGGTAACTCCAGAGGAAAATATGGGAGATATCGTAGGAGATCTTAATAGAAGAAGAGGTCAGGTAAATAACATGTCTGACAGATCTGGAGCGAAAATAGTAAAGGCTGATGTTCCATTATCAGAGATGTTTGGATATGTAACAACATTGAGAACACTTTCTTCTGGTAGAGCAACTTCAACTATGGAATTCTCTCACTATGCTGAAACTCCTTCTAATATTTCAGAAGAAGTTATTAAAGCAGCAAAAGGGGCATCAAACGAATAATTTTAGGGTAATGAGTCAAAAAATCAGAATAAAATTAAAATCCTACGATCATAATTTAGTAGATAAATCTGCTGAGAAGATTGTAAAAACGGTTAAAACAACTGGGGCGGTTGTAACTGGTCCAATTCCACTTCCAACACATAAAAAGGTGTTTACTGTTTTAAGATCTCCTCACGTGAACAAGAAGTCTAGAGAGCAATTTGAACTTAGTTCTTACAAAAGGTTACTAGATATCTACAGTTCTTCTTCTAAGACTATTGATGCTTTAATGAAATTAGAGCTTCCTAGTGGTGTAGAAGTTGAGATTAAAGTGTGATCGAATAAAAAACCTATTTGATTTTAGGAATAGGTAAAATGTCCTAAGCGTTTCGCGAAGGAAAAACGGGAAAGATACATTCAGGACAGAAGTATTTTTCTGTCCTGTTTTTTTAATAAATAATAATAATTAATAATTATGTCTGGGTTAATAGGAAAAAAAATAGGCATGACTAGTATTTTCGACGAGAATGGGAAAAATATCCCATGTACCGTTATACAAGCTGGTCCATGTGTAATTACCCAAGTCAGAACCAATGAGGTTGACGGGTACGAAGCGCTTCAACTTGGTTTCGATGACAAAAAGACTGCAAATAAAGCTGCTACTGGGCATGCTAAAAAAGCGGGTGTTGCTGCGCAACAAAAAGTCGTTGAATTCCAAGGATTTGAAGGAGATTATAAATTAGGTGATACCATTAATGTAGAGCATTTTAAAGAAGGTGAGTTTGTTGATGTTTCTGGTGTTTCAAAAGGTAAAGGTTTCCAGGGGGTTGTAAAAAGACACGGCTTTGGTGGTGTAGGGCAATCTACTCACGGTCAGCATAACCGTTTAAGAGCTCCTGGTTCTATTGGTGCCGCTTCTTATCCAGCACGCGTATTTAAAGGTATGCGTATGGCCGGAAGAATGGGTGGTGAAAAAGTAAAAGTTGAAAACCTTAGAGTTTTAAAAGTAGTTACTGAGAAAAATCTTTTAGTTGTTAAAGGATGTGTTCCGGGACACAAGAACTCTTACGTAATCATTAGAAAGTAATGGAAGTAGCAGTTTTAGATATAAAAGGAAAAGAAACAGGTAGAAAGGTAGACCTTTCTGAATCTGTTTTTGGAATAGAGCCTAATGATCACGCTGTATATCTTGATGTTAAGCAATATCTTGCTAATCAAAGACAGGGTACTCATAAGGCAAAGGAGCGTGCAGAAATCACTGGTTCTACTCGTAAGCTTAAAAAGCAAAAGGGAACTGGTACTGCCAGAGCAGGTAGTATTAAGTCACCTGTTTTTAGAGGTGGTGGTAGAATTTTTGGTCCTCGCCCAAGAAATTATGGTTTCAAATTAAATAAAAATTTGAAGCGTTTAGCGAGAAAATCTGCTTTATCGATCAAAGCAAATGATAAAGCGATCACTATCGTAGAAGATTTTTCTTTCGATACTCCAAAGACTAAAAGCTTCATCGAAGTTTTGAAAGCCATTGGTATTCAGGAGAAAAAATCTCTTATAGTGTTGGGTGAGTCAAATAAAAACGTATATTTGTCGTCACGTAATTTAAAAGGCTCTGAAGTTGTAAGTGTTTCAGAATTAAGTACTTACAAAATATTAAATGCAAATAGTATTGTGTTTATGGAAGGGTCTCTAGAAGGATTAGAGTCGAATTTAAGTTAAATGAGCGTTATGAGTATCTTAATAAAACCAATTATTACAGAAAAAGCTACCGCAGAGAGCGAACTTAACAATTGTTTCTCTTTTGAGGTAAGTAATAAGGCGAATAAGATTGAAATCAAAGATGCAGTAGAATCTGCTTACGGCGTTTCAGTAACTTCTGTTCGTACTATTAACGTCCGCCCAGATCGTAAAACCAGATATACAAAGTCTGGTATGATCACTGGTAAAACTAAAGCTTATAAAAAGGCTATGGTACAGGTGGCGGAAGGTGAAACTATTGATTTATACAGTAATCTTTAAGATTAAAAAATGTCAGTAAGAAAATTAAAGCCAATTACTCCTGGGCAGCGTTTTAGAGTAGTTAATGGGTTTGACGCCATTACTACTGATAAGCCGGAGAAGTCTTTACTTGCTCCGTTAAAAAAGTCAGGCGGTAGAAACAGTCAAGGAAAAATGACCATGCGCTACAAAGGTGGTGGTCATAAAAGACGTTACAGAATAGTAGATTTTAAACGCGATAAACATGGCGTTCCTGCAACTGTAGCAACAATTGAATATGATCCGAACAGAACGGCCTTTATAGCTTTATTGAATTATCAAGATGGTGAAAAAAGGTATGTTATTGCTCAAAATGGACTTCAGGTAGGTCAAAATATTGTTTCTTCTAATGAAGCAGTAGCCCCTGAAATCGGGAATGCAATGCCTTTAGCAAATATTCCTTTAGGAACAATTGTTTCTTGTATCGAGTTGAGAGCTGGTCAAGGTGCTGTGATGGCACGTAGTGCTGGTGCATTTGCTCAATTGCTAGCTAGAGAGGGAAAGTATGCAACTATTAAGTTGCCTTCTGGAGAAATTAGAAGGGTGCTTTCTGTGTGTTTAGCTACAATTGGTGCAGTATCTAACAGTGATCATCAATTACAAATTTCTGGTAAAGCTGGTAGAAGACGCTGGCTAGGTATCAGACCAAGAACAAGACCAGTAGCGATGAACCCAATCGATCACCCAATGGGTGGTGGTGAAGGTAGAGCTTCAGGAGGTCATCCTCGTTCTAGAAAAGGTTTACCTGCAAAAGGTTTTAAAACCCGTACAAGAACAAAGGCGAGTAATAAATATATTGTAGAACGTAGAAAGAAATAATAGAGTATGGCACGTTCATTAAAAAAAGGACCTTTCGTTCACTATAAATTAGAGAAAAAAGTAGCTGATAATGTAGAGTCTGGGAAAAAAGCCGTGATCAAAACTTGGTCTAGAGCTTCTATGATAACACCAGATTTCGTTGGGCAAACTATAGCCGTTCATAATGGAAAGCAATTTGTTCCAGTTTATGTTACTGAGAATATGGTAGGTCATAAGTTAGGAGAATTTTCACCAACACGTTCTTTTAGAGGTCATGCTGGTGCTAAAAATAAAGGAAGAAAATAATTGAAGCTATGGGAGTTCGTAAAAAAGAAAGAGCAGAGCAAATAAAAGAAGCTAAGAAGCAGACGGCTTTTGCTAAGTTGAATAACTGCCCTACTTCACCAAGAAAAATGCGTTTAGTTGCGGATTTAGTAAGAGGTGAAAAAGTAGAAAAAGCGCTTCATATATTAAAATTCAGTCAAAAAGAGGCTGCAGGTCGTTTAGAGAAACTATTATTGTCAGCTATAGCTAATTGGCAGTCTAAAAACGAAGATGCTAGTCTTGAGGATGCTGAATTGTTCGTGAAAGAGATTCGTGTAGATGGAGGGAGTATGTTAAAAAGACTTCGTCCTGCTCCACAGGGTCGTGCACACAGAATTAGAAAAAGATCCAATCACGTTACATTAGTGCTTGGCGAAAACAATAATACACAAAGCTAAGAAGAGTATGGGACAGAAAACAAATCCAATCGGTAATCGCCTTGGTATCATTAGAGGATGGGAGTCCAACTGGTACGGAGGAAATGACTACGGTGATAAATTAGCCGAAGACGATAAGATTAGAAAGTACATCCATGCTCGCCTCTCTAAAGCGAGTGTATCCAGGGTAATAATTGAGCGTACCCTTAAGCTTGTGACCGTTACTATCACTACTGCTAGACCTGGTATTATTATCGGTAAAGGTGGACAAGAGGTAGACAAGCTTAAAGAAGAGCTTAAGAAGATCACTGACAAAGAAGTTCAAATTAACATCTTCGAAATTAAAAGGCCAGAACTTGATGCTCACCTTGTGGGTGCTAGTGTAGCAAGACAGATTGAGAATAGAATTTCTTATCGTCGTGCTATCAAAATGGCTATTGCGGCTGC
This sequence comes from Zunongwangia sp. SCSIO 43204, assembly GCF_019904275.1. GTDB lineage: Bacteria > Bacteroidota > Bacteroidia > Flavobacteriales > Flavobacteriaceae > Zunongwangia > Zunongwangia mangrovi. Next base: position 188,922 of record NZ_CP063204.1, on the reverse strand, counting down.
AATGAGAATGAATGCTGAAGGAATCAAAATTGAAATCTCAGGTCGTTTAAACGGAGCTGAGATGGCACGTTCTGAGGCATATAAAGATGGAAGAATTCCTTTGTCTACTTTTAGGGCCGATATTGATTATGCTTTAGTTGAAGCTCACACTACTTATGGTAGATTAGGGGTTAAAGTATGGATCATGAAAGGTGAAGTTTACGGAAAAAGAGAATTATCTCCGCTTGTTGGTTTAGCTAAGAAGCAGGGTGGTAAAAATTCCGGACGAGGTGGTAATAAATCACGTCGTAGAAAGTAATTTAAAGTAAAGAAAAATGTTACAACCTAAAAGAACGAAATATCGTAAGCAACAGAAGGGGCGTATGAAGGGTGTTGCTCAGAGAGGGCACCGTCTTTCAAATGGAACTTTTGGTATCAAGTCTCTTGATTCTAGTTTCATTACAGCTCGTCAAATTGAAGCTGCTCGTATTGCTGCTACCCGTTATATGAAAAGGGAAGGTTCATTGTGGATTAAAATATTTCCAGATAAACCTATCACTAAAAAACCTCTTGAGGTTCGTATGGGTAAAGGAAAAGGAGCTGTGGAATATTGGGCTGCTGTTGTAAAACCAGGAAGAATTATGTTCGAAATTGGTGGTGTGCCTATGGCAACTGCTAAAGAGGCTTTACGTCTTGCTGCACAAAAGCTTCCTGTTAGAACTAAATTTATCGTAGCTAGAGATTATCAAGAATAATTTTTTTGAATTATGAAACAATCAGAAGTAAAAGAATTGTCTGTCGCAGAATTGCAGGAAGAGCTTGGTAAATCTCGTAAAGCATATGCAGATTTAAAAATGGCTCATGCTGTTTCGCCATTAGAGAACCCAATACAGTTAAGATCTGTAAGGAGAAGTATAGCGAGATTAGCTACCGAGTTAACTAAAAGAGAACAACAATAAGTGTTATTCTGCTGAAAGATGGAAAAAAGAAATTTAAGAAAAGAGCGAATAGGTGTAGTTACTAGTAACAAAATGCAGAAATCTATAGTGGTTTCTGAAGTTAAAAAAGTAAAACACCCTATGTACGGAAAGTTCGTATTAAAGACTAAGAAGTATGTAGCTCACGACGAAACAAACGACTGCAACGAAGGAGATACTGTTAGGATTATGGAAACTCGTCCTATGAGTAAATCTAAATGTTGGAGATTAGTAGAAATAATTGAAAGAGCGAAGTAATTATGGTACAACAAGAGTCTAGACTAAAAGTAGCAGATAATACTGGGGCTAAAGAAGTTTTAGCGATTAGAGTATTAGGAGGTACAAAGAAAAGATACGCTTCTGTTGGAGACAAAATTGTTGTCAGTGTAAAAGAAGCTACACCAAATGGTAACATTAAGAAAGGTGCAGTTTCTACGGCAGTTGTTGTTCGTACCAAGAAAGAAGTACGCAGACCAGACGGATCTTACATTAGATTTGATGATAATGCGTGTGTACTATTAAACCCAGCTGGAGAGATGCGTGGAACGCGTGTTTTTGGTCCTGTGGCGAGAGAACTTCGTGATAAGCAATTCATGAAAATTGTATCATTAGCACCTGAAGTGCTTTAATACATTAAAAAAATGACAAAGCTTAAAATAAAATCAGGAGATACAGTTCTAGTTATCGCAGGTGACCATAAAGGTCAGCAAGGTAAAGTGCAAAAAGTATTTCCAGACAAGAATAAAGCTATAGTGGAAGGAATCAATACGATTTCTAAACATGAGAAGCCTAGCGCTTCTAACCCACAAGGCGGAATTACAAAGAAGGAAGCACCAATTAACATTTCTAACCTTTCTTTAGTGACCAAGGATGGTAAAGCTACCAGAGTTGGTTACAAAGAAGAAGACGGAAAGAAGGTGAGATTTTCTAAAAAATCAAATGAAGTATTATAGTTATGGCATACGTACCAAGACTTAGAAAAGAGTATGATGATAAAATAAAATCATCTCTTACAGAAGAATATAGTTACAGTAATGTAATGGAAGTGCCAAAGCTTAAGAAAATCGTTATAAGCCGAGGTGTAGGAGGTGCTGTTGCAGACAAAAAACTTATTGATCATGCAGTAGATGAATTAACTGCAATTACTGGTCAAAAAGCTGTTGCAACTATCTCTAAAAAGGATGTTGCTACATTTAAATTACGTAAAGGAATGCCAATTGGTGCGAAAGTTACTTTACGTGGTTATAGAATGTACGAATTCTTAGATCGTTTGATTACATCTGCACTACCTCGTGTACGTGATTTTGATGGAATTAAAGCTAATGGTTTTGATGGTAGAGGGAATTATAACTTAGGTATTACTGAGCAAATTATTTTCCCAGAGATCGATATCGATGCTGTGAACAGAATTGCAGGTATGGATATTACTTTCGTTACTACTGCTGAAACCGATAAGGAAGCTAAATCCTTATTAACTGAACTAGGTTTACCTTTTAAAAAGAATTAAGACATGGCTAAAGAATCAATGAAAGCCCGTGAGGTTAAGAGACAAAAATTGGTAGATAAATATGCTGAGAAGAGAAAAGCTTTAAAAGAAGCTGGAGACTATGAAGCGTTACAAAAATTACCAAAGAACTCTTCTCCGGTACGTTTGCATAATCGTTGTAAGCTAACTGGTAGGCCAAAAGGATATATGAGGCAATTTGGTGTTTCTCGTGTAATGTTTAGAGAAATGGCTAATAACGGTCTTATCCCTGGGGTTAAAAAGGCTAGTTGGTAAATTATAAATTGATTATAGGTTCCTTAAGGAAAACCATAATCGCAAATTAATATAAATGAATACAGATCCAATTGCAGATTTTTTAACGCGTATTAGAAACGCAGTAGCAGCAAATCATAGAGTTGTTGAAATTCCTGCTTCTAATGTTAAAAAAGAGATTACAAAAATTTTATTCGATCAAGGATATATCCTTAGTTACAAGTTCGAGGATACCACCGCACAGGGTGTTATTAAGATAGCTCTTAAGTATGATAAAGATACCAAAGACTCTGTAATCAAAGATATCCAGAGAATAAGTAAACCTGGTTTACGTAAATATGCCGGTGCTGGAGAATTGCCACGTATATTAAATGGTTTAGGTATTGCTATCATAAGTACTTCTCATGGAGTAATGACGGATAAGCAAGCTAGAGCAGAGAATGTTGGTGGTGAAGTATTGTGTTACGTTTACTAATTCTTAAAATAAGAAAACATGTCAAGAATAGGTAAAAGCCCAATTACAATTCCAGAAGGTGTTAATGTAGACTTTAAAGATGGTTTTGTAACGGTAAAAGGAAAATTAGGAGAGCTTAAGCAAGAGGTTAACGATATCAATGTTAGTGTTGAGGATAATGTAATTTCTTTTGAGCGTTCTTCTGAAAAAAGTGATCAAAAAGCTAAGCATGGTCTTTATCGTGCGTTAGTAAATAATATGATCGAAGGTGTTACTAATGGATTTACTAAAGAATTAGAGTTAGTAGGTGTAGGTTACAGAGCTTCGAATCAAGGACAAAAATTAGATTTAGCTGTTGGGTATTCCCATAATATTGTTTTAGATTTAGCTCCAGAAGTTAAGGTTGAAACAATTTCTGAAAAAGGAAAAAACCCAGTTGTTAAGCTTACTTCTCATGACAAACAGCTTTTAGGACAGGTTGCTGCAAAGATTCGTTCTTTCAGAGTACCAGAACCTTATAAAGGAAAAGGTATTAAGTTTAAAGGAGAAATAATTAGAAGAAAAGCAGGTAAATCAGCTTAATAAAGTGTAGTTATGGCATTTTCAAAAGAAAAAAGAAGATTAAAGATAAGAAAGCGTATTCGAAAGAATATTAGCGGAACTGAAAGCCGTCCAAGATTGTCTGTATATAGAAGTAATAAAGAAATTTATGCTCAAATCATAGACGATGTAGCTGGAAAGACCTTAGCTGCGGCTTCTTCTAGAGATAAAGAACTGAACGATGCTTCAGGTACCAAAAGTGAAATCGCTGAATTAGTTGGAAAAAATTTAGCAGATAGAGCAAAAAAGGCCGGAGTAGAAGTAGTTTCTTTCGATAGAGGAGGTTACTTGTACCACGGTAGAGTTAAATCATTAGCAGACGGTGCTCGTGAAGGAGGACTAAAATTCTAAGAAGATATGTATCAAGATTATAAAAACGTAGAACATGTAAAACCAGGAGGTCTTGAACTTAAAGACCGTTTGGTAGGAGTGCAACGTGTTACTAAGGTTACTAAAGGTGGTAGAGCATTTGGTTTTTCTGCTATAGTAGTTGTAGGTGACGAAAATGGTGTTGTAGGACATGGTTTAGGTAAATCTAAAGAGGTTGCCGATGCTATTTCTAAAGCCGTAGAAGATGCGAAAAAGAATTTAGTACGTATTCCTTTACATAAAGGTACATTGCCACACGAGCAAAAAGGTAAATATGGTGGAGCGAGAGTTTTACTTTTACCTGCGGCTACTGGTACCGGGATTATTGCCGGTGGAGCTATTCGTGCGGTTTTGGAATCTGTTGGAGTTCATGACGTACTGTCTAAGAACCAAGGTTCTTCTAACCCTCATAATGTTGTGAAAGCTACTTTTGATGCTTTACTTCAATTAAGAAGTGCAGAAACAGTTGCTAAACAAAGAGGAATTACGTTAGAGAAACTTTTCAAAGGATAAAATCAAGGATAAGATGGCAAAGATTAAGGTTACTAAAGTAAAAAGTGCTATTAATAGAACTCAGAATCAGAAAAGAGTTTTAGAAGCACTAGGTCTTAGAAAGATGGGACATACTGTAGAGCATGAGGATACCCCTAACATCGTTGGTATGATAAATAAAGTTAAACACTTAGTTTCTGTAGAGGAAACAAAATAATAGGTTTACATGGATTTAAGTAACTTAAAACCTGCAAAAGGTTCAGTTAAAAGTAACAATAAGCGTGTTGGCCGTGGAGAAGGATCCGGTAAAGGTGGGACTGCAACTCGTGGTCACAAAGGGGCTAAATCACGTTCTGGTTACTCTAAGAAGATAGGTTTTGAAGGAGGGCAGATGCCGCTTCAACGCCGTGTACCAAAATTTGGTTTTAATAACAGAAACCGTAAAGAATATCAAGGTATTAATTTAGATACTTTACAAACATTAGTTGATAATGGCAAAGTAAAGGATACGGTAGATCTAAGTGTGCTTGTAGAAAACGGTTTGGCTGGAAAAAACGAACTAGTTAAGATTTTAGGTAGAGGTGAATTAAAGGCTAAATTAAAAGTATCTGTTCATAAATTTACGGACTCAGCCAAAGAAGCTATTGAAGCTGCTGGAGGTGAAGTTGTTACTTTATAATGGATAGCCAAATGAAATTCATCAATACTATAAAAAATATTTGGAAAATCGAGGAGCTAAAAAACCGTATTTTAGTAAGCCTCGGTTTACTTTTAGTTTATCGATTTGGAACTCAGGTTGTACTTCCTGGGATAGATGCTAGTCAATTAGCAAATTTGGCTAATCAGACAGATAGTGGTTTATTGGGATTACTTAATGCTTTCACTGGAGGTGCATTTTCTAATGCATCTATATTTGCATTAGGTATTATGCCTTATATCTCAGCTTCTATTGTTGTGCAGTTGATGGGAATTGCTATTCCTTATCTGCAAAAGCTTCAAAAAGAAGGTGAGAGTGGTCGTAAGAAAATAAACCAAATTACCAGATGGTTAACCATAGCTATAACTTTAGTTCAGGGTCCAGGTTATATCTATAATCTGTTCAATACATTACCGCAAAATGCATTTCTTTTAGGTGATAGTTTATCTTTCATCGTTTCTTCTGTGATTATCCTTACTACAGGAACAATTTTCGCCATGTGGTTAGGTGAGAAAATTACAGATAAAGGAATTGGTAATGGTATCTCCCTTTTAATTATGGTTGGTATCATTGCTACGCTTCCGCAAGCATTTCTTCAGGAATTTGCTTCAAGATTTGATGGTAGTGGTGGACTTATTATGGTATTGATCGAGTTAGCTATTTGGTTCGCTATTATTTTAGCTGCTGTAATGTTGGTGATGGCCGTGCGCCAAATTCCGGTGCAGTACGCTAGAAGATCTGCTACAGGTGGTTATGAGAAAAACGTATTTGGTTCAAGACAATATATTCCTTTAAAGCTTAATGCTTCAGGAGTTATGCCAATTATATTTGCTCAGGCTATTATGTTTATACCGGTAGCTTTGGCTGGCCTTTCAGATTCTGATGCAGCACAGGGTGTTACAGCTGCTTTTAGTGATATTTTTGGTTTTTGGTATAATTTGGTTTTCGCCTTATTGATAATTGTATTTACATATTTCTATACTGCGATCACTGTACCAACAAATAAAATGGCTGATGATCTTAAGCGTAGTGGAGGTTTTATTCCTGGTATTCGTCCAGGTACCGAAACTGCGGAATATTTAGATCGTATTATGTCTCAAATTACACTTCCTGGATCTGTATTCTTAGCTATTATTGCAATTTTCCCTGCAATAATCGTGAAATTGTTAGGTGTTCAACAAGGATGGGCACTGTTTTTTGGAGGTACCTCTCTATTAATTTTAGTTGGAGTTGCAATCGATACTATGCAGCAGGTGAATTCTTATTTGCTGAATAGACACTATGACGGATTAATGAAAACAGGTAAAAATAGAAAAGCAGTAGCTTAATTATGGCAAAGCAACCAGCAATTGAACAAGATGGAACTATAATCGAAGCATTGTCTAACGCAATGTTTCGTGTAGAGTTAGAAAATGGTCACGTCGTGACCGCGCATATCTCTGGTAAAATGCGTATGCATTACATTAAATTGTTGCCAGGTGATAAGGTAAAATTAGAGATGAGCCCTTATGATTTAAGTAAGGCGCGCATAACTTACAGATACTAAGAAGTAAATTAAGCTATTAATAATTTTTTCACTACTTTTGCATCCTGAAAAAATTATTAGGCAAAAAGCCGAATGTGAATTTATTATTGCATCTGGCGTTTATAAAAAACTAGAAAGATGAAAGTTAGAGCATCAATAAAGAAAAGAAGTGCCGACTGTAAAATTGTACGCAGAAAAGGGCGCCTTTACGTGATTAATAAAAAGAATCCTAGATTTAAACAAAGACAAGGCTAATTATGGCAAGAATTGCAGGGGTAGATATACCTAAACAAAAGCGAGGAGTTATAGCGTTAACCTATATCTTCGGAATTGGCAAAAGCAGGGCTCAGGAAATACTTGCAGAAGCCAAAGTTGATGAGAGTAAAAAAGTTTCAGACTGGAACGATGATGAAATTGGTCGTATCCGTGAAGCTGTAGGTAACTACACAATCGAAGGAGAATTACGTACTGAAGTTCAGATGAGTATCAAGCGTCTAATGGATATTGGATGTTATAGAGGTATTCGTCATAGATCTGGGTTGCCATTAAGAGGTCAGAGAACTAAGAACAACTCTAGAACTAGAAAAGGTAGAAGAAAAACTGTTGCTAATAAGAAAAAAGCAACTAAATAATAAGTAATATGGCAAAGTCAACAAAATCAGCTCAAAAGAAACGTAAAGTAAATGTTGAGTCTATTGGAGAAGCTCATGTTACTGCTTCTTTTAATAACATTATCATTTCTTTGACTAACAAAAAAGGAGATGTTATTTCTTGGTCATCAGCCGGTAAAATGGGCTTTAGAGGATCTAAGAAAAATACTCCATACGCTGCACAGTTAGCATCTGAAGATGCTTCTAAAGTAGCACACGAAGCTGGTCTTCGTAAGGTAAAAGTATACGTTAAGGGACCTGGTAATGGTAGAGAATCTGCTATTAGATCTATTCATAATAGTGGTATCGAAGTTACAGAGATCGTTGATGTTACTCCATTACCTCATAATGGATGTCGTCCTCCTAAAAGACGTAGAGTATAATTAATTATATAAATAGAAGAGGAAATTACGATTATCGAAGGACGTATGCCTTAATTCATAATCCCTCTTCAATAAATCAATTTTAAATGGCAAGATATACTGGTCCAAAGACTAAAATAGCTCGTAAATTTGGTGAAGCTATATTTGGAGATGATAAATCTTTTGAAAAAAGAAATTATCCTCCAGGACAACACGGTAATAACCGTCGTAGAGGTAAAAAATCTGAATATGCGATCCAGCTTATGGAGAAGCAAAAAGCTAAATATACTTATGGTATACTAGAGCGTCAATTCAGAAATATGTTCGAAAAAGCTACAAGTTCTCAGGGAATTACTGGTGAGGTTTTACTTCAGCTTTGTGAATCAAGATTAGATAATGTTGTATTTAGATTAGGTGTTGCTCCTTCAAGAAGGGCTGCTAGACAACTTGTTTCTCACAGACATATTACTGTTAACGGAGAGTTAGTAAATATTCCTTCTTACCACTTGAAAGCTGGTGATGTTATTGGTGTAAGAGAGAAATCTAAGTCTCTACAAGTTATTCAAGATTCATTAGCTAATAATAGCAATGTTTACGAATGGATAACTTGGAATAACGAAACTAAACAAGGAACGTTTGTTTCGGTACCTGGAAGAGTTCAGATTCCAGAAAACATTAATGAACAATTCATCGTCGAATTATATTCGAAATAATAATTCACAGAAGTCGTAATATGGCAATACTAAATTTTCAGAAGCCCGATAAAGTTATAATGATTGACTCTACAGATTTTGAGGGGAAATTTGAATTTCGTCCTTTAGAGCCTGGATATGGGTTAACCGTTGGTAACGCTTTAAGAAGAGTGCTGTTATCATCTTTAGAGGGATTCGCGGTCACTTCGGTTCGTATCGAAGGTGTTGATCACGAATTCTCAACAATTCCTGGAGTTGTAGAAGATGTAACAGAAATAATATTGAATCTTAAACAAGTAAGATTCAAAAGGCAAATTGATGAAATAGATAACGAAGCCGTTACAATTTCTGTTTCTGGTGAAGAAGAACTAACCGCTGGTCATTTCCAGAAATTTATTTCTGGTTTTCAGGTATTAAACCCTGAACTAGTGATTTGTCATCTTGATAGTAAAGTTAATATCAATATGGAGATTACTATTGAAAAGGGTAGAGGTTATGTTCCGGCAGAAGAAAATAAAAAGGCCAATGCTCCTTTAGGAACGATTTTTACAGATTCTATTTACACTCCTATAAAGAATGTAAAATATAGTATCGAAAACTATCGTGTAGAGCAAAAGACTGATTATGAAAAACTTGTTTTTGAAATTATCAGTGATGGTTCTATTCATCCTAAAGATGCGTTAACTGAAGCTGCCAAGACTTTAATTCACCATTTCATGTTGTTCTCTGATGAGCGTATTACGTTAGAGGCTGATGAAATTGCACAAACTGAAACTTATGATGAAGAATCTCTTCACATGAGACAGCTACTAAAAACAAAATTAGTAGATATGGACCTTTCAGTTAGAGCATTAAATTGTTTAAAAGCGGCTGAAGTTGATACCTTAGGTGATCTTGTTTCTTACAATAAAAATGATCTTATGAAGTTCCGTAACTTCGGTAAGAAGTCTTTAACAGAACTTGAAGAGCTAGTAAGTAACAAAGGGTTAAACTTTGGTATGGATCTTTCAAAATATAAATTAGATAAGGACTAATTCACTTTTGTGAATTACTCTAAAAAGAATAGTAATGAGACACGGAAAGAAAATAAATCATTTAGGTAGAAAGACCGCTCATCGTAAGTCGATGTTAGCAAATATGGGGTCTTCACTAATTGAGCATAAGCGCATCAATACTACTGTGGCTAAGGCAAAAGCTTTAAAAGTTTTTATTGAGCCATTAGTAACTAAGTCTAAAGAAGATACTACTCACAATAGAAGAATCGTTTTCAGTAAATTACGTGATAAATATGCTGTAAGTGAATTATTTCGTGAAGTAGCTCCTAAAGTAGGAGATCGTCCAGGAGGATATACCAGAATTATCAAGCTAGGTAATCGTCTTGGTGATAACGCTGATATGGCAATGATCGAATTAGTAGATTTTAACGAAACTTATAACGTTAATAAGCCTGCTAAGAAGAAATCAACTCGTAGAGCTGGTAAAAGAAACACTGCAGAGGCTGAAGCTCCAAAGGCTGAAGAAACGAAGCAGGAAGAAAAAGACGATAAAAAAGAAGAATAAATGATTCTTTACTATCAATAATTTTTAAAAGGATAAACTCTCTGGGTTTGTCCTTTTTTTATATCTAATTAGCATTCATTTTTAATATTCCTTAAATTTAGATCGTATTATTTTTTAGTATGAAATATCAAACAAGAAAAAAAGCCATCATTTTATTAGCAGACGGAACCATCTTTCATGGGAAATTAGTAGGTACCAAAGAAGGTAGCGCTGTAGGAGAAGTTTGTTTTAATACAGGAATGACCGGTTATCAGGAAATCTTTACAGATCCATCTTATTTTGGTCAGTTAATGGTTACTACCAATGCACATATTGGTAACTATGGTACCAATGAAGGTGAAAATGAATCTGACGGAGCAAAGATCGCAGGCTTAATTTGTAAAAATTTTAGTTACGACCAATCCAGACCAGCTGCAGATCAAACGTTACAAGAGTTTCTTGATGAAAGTAATTTATTCGCCATCTCAGATGTAGATACTCGAGCTTTGGTTACTTATATACGCGAAAATGGAGCAATGAATGCCATTATTTCTACAGATGTAGATAATATAGATGCTTTAAAAGCTGAATTGGCCGAAGTGCCAGATATGAATGGTTTAGAATTAGCATCTAAAGTTTCTACTAAAGAACCATATTACTTTGGAGAAGAAGATGCTACTTATAAAGTTGCTGCCTTAGATGTAGGTATTAAAAGAAATATCCTCAGAAATCTTGCTCAGCGAGACGTTTACGTAAAGGTCTTTCCTTACGATGCCACGTATGAAGATATGAGTGAATGGAATCCAGATGGTTACTTTCTTTCAAATGGTCCTGGTGATCCACAACCTTTAGAAAGTGCTGTTCAATTAGCTAAAGATATTATAGAGAAGGATCATCCATTATTTGGTATTTGTTTAGGCCACCAGATTATTGCCTTGGCAAATGGAATCCCTACTTATAAAATGCATCATGGACATAGAGGTATAAATCATCCTGTAAAAAATCTAAAAACAGGTAAAGGAGAGATTACTTCTCAAAATCACGGTTTTGCCGTAGATAAGGAAGCAACAGAATCTCATCCAAATGTAGAGATCACTCATATCTGCTTAAATGATAGTACTGTAGGTGGATTGCAGATGACAAATAAAAACTGTTTTTCTGTACAATATCATCCAGAGGCCAGTCCCGGACCTCATGACGCAAGTTATTTATTCGATGAGTTTTTAGATCGTATAAAGCAGGTAAAAGCATAGAAACTGAAAAGCCGGGATTTATTTCCGGCTTTTTTATTCTTAGTAATTAGTTGTTTAACAAATTCCTATCGATAGAACACTAATTTTATTTTATCGAAAACGTTTTAGGTAAAATACTTGTTATATTATAAATTATTCCTCGTTTTTTTATTGCTGTATTCGTATCTTGCAGACTAATCAATTAATTAAATTATAATTCAGACTATGAGTGCTATAGTAAATATTCATGCACGTCAAATTTTTGACTCCAGAGGTAACCCTACAGTTGAAGTAGATGTAATCACAGAAAACGGAATATTAGGAAGGGCAGCAGTTCCTTCTGGAGCTTCTACAGGTGAGCATGAGGCTGTAGAACTTCGCGATGGTGGGGACGACTTTATGGGTAAAGGTGTTCTTACTGCCGTAGAAAATGTGAATTCAAAAATTGCAGAGCAACTACTAGGATATTCAGTATTCGAACAAAATTTAATCGACCAGGCAATGATCGATCTTGATGGGACTTCGAATAAATCTAAATTGGGTGCTAATGCAATTTTAGGTGTTTCTTTAGCGGTAGCTAAGGCAGCAGCAAATGAACTTGGTCTTCCTTTATATCGTTACGTTGGTGGTGTAAGCGCAAATACGCTTCCTGTACCAATGATGAACATTATAAACGGTGGATCTCACAGTGATGCTCCAATTGCATTTCAGGAATTTATGATCATGCCAGTAAAAGCAGCAAGCTTTTCAGAAGCGATCAAAATGGGAACAGAGATCTTCCATAACCTTAAAAAAGTATTGCACGATAGAGGTTTAAGTACAGCTGTTGGTGATGAAGGAGGATTTGCTCCAACTTTAGATGGTACAGAAGATGCTTTAGAAACAATCTTAAAAGCTATCGAAAAAGCTGGATACAAAGGAGGAGATGAAGTTATGATCGCTTTAGATTGTGCTTCAGCAGAATTCTACGAAGAAGGCAAATATAACTATGCTAAATTCGAAGGTGATAAGGGTGTTGTTCGTACTAGCGAAGAGCAGGCAGATTACCTTGCTGAATTAGCTTCTAAATATCCTATCATCTCAATTGAAGACGGTATGGACGAAAACGACTGGGATGGATGGAAAGCTCTTACAGATAAAGTAGGAGATAAAGTTCAGCTAGTAGGAGATGACCTTTACGTAACTAATGTAGAGCGTTTATCTAGAGGTATCGAAGAAGGTATCGCAAACTCTATCCTTATTAAAGTAAACCAAATTGGTACGTTAACTGAAACTATCGCAGCTGTAAATATGGCGCATAATGCAGGTTATACTTCAGTAATGTCTCACCGTTCTGGTGAAACTGAAGATAATACTATTGCAGATTTAGCGGTAGCATTAAATACAGGACAAATTAAAACTGGTTCAGCTTCAAGAAGTGATCGTATGGCTAAGTACAATCAATTAATAAGAATTGAAGAAGAATTAGGAAGTGTAGCTTATTTCCCAAAAGAAAAAGCTTTTAAGCTGAAATAAGATATTATTTACAAAATATTCTTTTAGAAAGCCTTTCATTAATTTGGAAGGCTTTTTTATTTTAATTTAATATTCTTTTAATCAAATGTTTGAAGATTAATAATTAACTTTTGCGGAATAAATGTTCTAACCAATCCTAACCAGATTTCAATGCATAATTTCCTATTCGTAGCTTCAGAAAATGATGCTATTCCCCACTGCAAGGCCGGAGGCATGGGTGATGTAATACGCGATGTCCCCAGGCAAATTTCTCAAAAAGGCGATACCGTTCATGTGGTTGTTCCTTCTTATTCGAGACTTCATCAAAATGCTAATTTCATTTCAAATTTAAATTTTAAGCTTCGCGGAGTCGATTATATGGCCGAGATCTATGAGGTTACCCCTAAAAAAGATTTTCCGGGAATAACGCATTATGTGATTCATCATCCAGAAATTGAAGCGGGCGATATTGCTCATATTTATCACAATGATCTTGCTGAACCATTTTATACAGATGCTATAAAGTATTTTATCTTTTGTACAGCCGTAGCCCAAGCCGTTAAGATCGGAGTTTTTGGAGATCTGGATGTAATTCATCTACACGACTGGCATGCAAGTATGGTTTTATTCTTAAGAAGATATCATCAGGATTTTAAATGTCTGCAGGATATTCGTGTAATCTATAGCATTCATAATTTGGCCATACAGGGAATTCGTCCTTTTGCTGATAATTATTCGTCTATTAAGAATTTCTTTCCAGATGTAGATTTTAACTATGATGAGCTTAAAGATAGACGCTACCAGGATTGTATAAATATGATGGCTTTAGGAATTCGCTTTTCTGATGCCGTACATACCGTTTCTCCAAGTTATAAGAGAGATGTGCTGTATCCAAGTAATCCACCAGAATTTATTGGTGGAGAAGGTTTAGAAGAAGATCTTAAACAGGCTGATAGAGAGGGAAGATTCATAGGGATTCTTAATGGCTGTAATTATAGAAATATCCGCAGAGCGAGAAAAAATAATCTATATTTCAATATAGCTTCTGCGATCTTTAAATGGATGCAGCAGGAATCTAAAAAGTATAAAGCAGATTTCTTAGCGCATACAGGAGAGAAAGTAATGCCTTATTTAAAAAGAAAGCCAGAATTTGTGTGTTCTAGTGTGGCAAGACTGACCGAGCAAAAATTTTACTTTTTTAAACGTTCTCCAGAAGCTTTTTTAGAAATACTTGATCTTCTTGCTGAAGTCAATGGAATATTTATACTGCTAGGTACAGGCGCGCCGGAATACGAAGAGCTTTTACGCAAAATAAGTCACGAGAAAGAAAACTTCTTATTTATAAATGGCCAAAATGAAGATGTGATTGATAGTATTTATCTGGAAACCAATCTTTATTTTATGCCAAGCTTGTTTGAGCCTTGTGGTATAAGCCAGATGCTTGCGATGCGAAATGGACATCCTTGTTTGGTTCATTATACGGGTGGTCTTATCGACACAGTAAAGCATTTAGAGACCGGTTTTGTTTTTGATGGAACAAGCTACGATAAAAAGGTATCGAATATGGTCCAATCCTTCAAACAGATCTTAAACCTGTTTTTCGAGGATAAAGCCAAATGGAGAACAATAGAGCAAAACGCTAAAAAAGAACGTTTCACCTGGAAAAAATCTGTAGACGATTACTATAAATCACTCTATAAATTACCAGCATAAAAGATTCTTATATTTAAATAAGCTAAATCTCTTGAAACCCTTGTTAATAATAGCATAATAGCTTGGTTTTAATTGAATATAAGCTTAGATTTTATTAAATTCGCAATCGATTAATTTAAATTTTGTAATTCAATACAATGTCAGATAAAGCTATATTAGAATATCAGGGAAAAAAATATGAGTTTCCAGTAACAGAGGGAACCGAAGGTGAACTGGGTATAAATATTAAAACCCTTCGATCTGAAGCCGGAATGATAACTTTAGACCGTGGCTACAAGAACACAGGAAGCTGTGAGAGTGCCATCACTTTTCTAGACGGTGAAAAAGGGATCTTAAGGTATAGAGGCTATGCTATCGAAGACCTTGCTGAAAAAGCAGATTTTCTTGAAGTAGCTTATCTTTTGATCTTTGGTGAATTGCCAAATAAAGAGCAATTAGATAAATTCTCTGCAGATATTAGAGACGAGTCTGAAGTAGATGAAGAAATGAAAAAGATTTTGGATGGTTTTCCAAAGTCGGCACACCCAATGGGCGTTCTTTCTTCTTTAACTAGTGCATTAATTGCTTTTAACCCATCTTCAGTAAATGTAGATTCTGAGGAAGAAATGTATAAAGCAATTGTAAAGATTCTAGGTAAATTCCCAGTGCTTGTTGCATGGACGTTAAGAAAGAAGAATAGTCTTCCATTAAACTACGGTGACGATTCATTAGGATATGTAGAAAACCTACATAAAATGATGTTCGAAAAGCCAGGTAAAAAATATAACGTAGATCAATCTGTGATCGATGCTTTAGATAAATTATTAATTCTTCATGCAGATCACGAACAAAACTGTTCGGCATCTACTGTAAGAATGGTAGGTTCTTCTCACGCAGGTTTATTTGCTTCTATTTCTGCTGGTATTTCAGCACTTTGGGGACCACTTCATGGTGGAGCAAACCAGGCAGTGATTGAAATGTTAGAAGGAATTAAGCAAGATGGTGGTGATACCCACAAATTCATGCAAAAAGCGAAGGATAAAGAAGATCCTTTCCGTTTAATGGGCTTTGGACACCGCGTTTACAAAAACTTCGATCCACGTGCTAAGATCATTAAGAAATCTGCAGACGAAGTTCTTGGAGGTTTAGGTATCGAAGATCCAGTATTAGATATCGCAAAAGGTTTAGAAAAAGAAGCTTTAGAAGACGATTATTTCGTACAAAGAAAATTATATCCAAACGTAGATTTCTATTCAGGAATTATCTACAGAGCTTTAGGTATTCCAGTAGAAATGTTTACAGTAATGTTTGCTTTAGGTCGTCTTCCTGGATGGATCGCTCAATGGAGAGAGATGAGACTTAAGAAAGAACCTATTGGTAGACCACGCCAAATTTATGTAGGTGCAAATCTTAGAGATTTTAAAGTAGTAGGCGAAAGATAAGCCACGCTTTATTATAAATAATTTAAAAAGCTCCATTATTAAATGGGGCTTTTTCTATATTTGGAAAAATTTTTAGTGATGCACTTAAAGATCAATAACGAAACTTCTAGGCTTAGAGCTGTTGTTTTAGGTACCGCTAAAAGTAACGGTGGAGCGCCCGAACTTGATGAAGCTTACGATCCAAAATCTATAGAACATATCAAAGCTGGTACATACCCGCAAGAAGAGGATATGGTAAAAGAGATGGAAGCGGTAGCAAATGTTTTAAAGAAATATGACGTAGAAGTTTTTCGTCCCCAGATTATCGAAAATTACAACCAGATTTTTACCAGAGATATCGCCTTTGTGATCGAAGATAAATTTGTAAAAGCAAACATTCTTCCAGATCGAGAAAAAGAGATTAAAGCAATTCAGCATGTGATCGACCAGATTGCTCCAGAGAAAATTGTAAAACTTCCAGAAGAGGCGCATATCGAAGGAGGTGATGTAATGCCTTTTGGCGATTACATTTTGGTTGGAACTTATAGCGGAGATGATTATCCAGATTATATTACGGCTAGAACAAATACACAGGCTGTAAAAGCACTTCAGAAATTATTTCCGAAGAAAAAAGTAGTTTCCTTCAACCTTAAAAAGAGCAATGTAGATCCAAAAGAAAATGCACTGCATTTGGATTGTTGCTTTCAGCCGGTAGGAAAAGATAAAGCTATTATTTATAAAGGTGGCTTTTTGGATTCTAAAGAATATCAGTGGCTGGTTAATTTATTCGGAGAAAAAAACATCTTCGAAATTACCAAAGATGAGATGTACAATATGAATTCGAACATATTTTCTATTTCTAAAAACGTGGTTATTTCCGAAGAAAAATTTACACGTCTAAACGATTGGCTTCGATCTCATGGTATTACCGTAGAAGAAGTTCCTTACTCCCAAATCGCAAAGCAGGAAGGTCTATTGCGTTGTTCAACTTTACCCTTAATTAGAGATTAAAATGAAACAGATTACAGATACCGTTTTAATGGTACGTCCAGTAGCTTTTAGAATGAATGAAGAGACTGCGGTAAATAATTATTTTCAGAAAAACTTAAAAGGGAAAGATGTCAATCAAGAAGCAAAGGCCGAGTTTGATGCTTTTGTAAAAAAACTGAAAAGTGTAGGAGTGAAGGTCGTTGTGGTAGATGACGTTGCTGAGGACAATACGCCAGATTCGATTTTTCCGAATAATTGGGTGTCTTTTCACGAAAATGGAGAGATCGCATTGTATCCTATGTTTGCTGAAAATCGACGAAAAGAGCGTCGCTTAGATTATTTTGCGAACCTTGAAGAAGAAGGCTTTAAAATCACCAATATCGTCGATTATACTTCTGCAGAAGATGATGATCTTTTTCTTGAAGGAACAGGAAGCTTGATTTTAGATCGTGAGAATGAAAAGGCTTATTGTGCATTATCACCAAGAGCAGATGAAGATCTTTTGATCGAATTTTGTGAAGATTTCGAATATACTCCCGTAATTTTTAATGCGTATCAAACAGTAGAAGGGAAGCGAAAGCAAATCTATCACACTAACGTGATGATGTGTGTTGCTGAAGAGTTTGCTGTGATCTGTCTGGATACCATAGATGATGCTAAAGAACGTAAAAATGTGCTGAAGCATTTAAAACAGGATCATAAAGAGCTAATAGTTATTTCTGAAGAGCAAATGCATCAATTTGCAGGTAATATGCTTCAGGTACGTGGTGCTTTTGATAAAAAGTATTTAGTGATGAGTGAGCGTGCTCACCAAAGTTTAACACCAGATCAGGTGGCCAAAATTGAAAAGTATTCAGAAATATTAAGTAGTGATCTTAACGTGATCGAAACCTGTGGTGGCGGTAGTGCAAGATGTATGCTTGCTGAAGTTTTCTTGCCAAAAGCCTAATATTTCTTTCGAATTTCGATAACAAATAGAAGCATCATTATTGCTGTGAAAATGGCAAAGGGGAGTGAACCAATAATCAGGAATTTTTGCATGGCATCTAGAACGTCACTTTCTGGTTTTACATTTCCCAAAAGAATGATAGCTTCAGAAAAAATAAGTATCAATACCGCCCAAATCAGGCGGTATTTTTTATTTGGATTTTCATTGCCTTTATCGCTAAACATACTTAACACATAGATAGCCGAATCTACCGAGGTCACCAAAAAGCTAATCAGTAATAAAACGGTTATGATATTTGTAATATTAGAAAGCGGAAAAGCCTCAAAAAATTTAAAGATTGAAGTAAACACATTGCTGAACTCGCCATTATAACTCGGCATACTTTCAATAAGATGAAATGAAGAGCCACCAAAAACACTAAACCATAAAAAGCTCCCTAAAGAAGGCAGGATTAAAACGCCCAATATCATCTCACGTATTGTACGACCTTGTGAAATTCTCGCAATAAAAATTCCGGTGAAGGGTGCCCAAGCCAACCAAAATGCCCAGTAATAATAGGTCCAGTCGGTTAAAAATTGTTTTCCTGGATTAAAATCGCCAATAGCTAAACTCAGCTGAAAAAAGTCTTTGATATAATACCAGGTTGCCGTTAAAAATTGCTCCAAAATTTCAACAATATCGGCTTGTAGCAAAACAAAGATCAATAATGCTATCGTGATATAAATATTCCAGTTAGAAATTCGCTTAATTCCTTTTTCTACGCCTGCGTAAGCTGAAAAAAATGCAAGTAAGCAGATTAGAAAAACCAACGCAATGACGATCCAAAGTGTTCCGGGATCTTTTGTGGTAAGATGACTAATGCCTCCTTCAATTTGCGTAGTTCCAAGTCCAATAGCTGCAACCAAACCAAAAACTGTGGTCAAAATCGTTAAAAGATCGATGCTTTGTGGAATTCCCTTTATTTTTTTAAGCTGAGGTAAACTGCTGCCGAGTAGAATATTGTTTTTTCGAACAAATAAAGAATAGCCAATAAAAAGAGCGAATATCCCATAGAACGCCCAGGCTGTAAATCCCCATTGATAGAAAGTGAATTCTAAAGCAATAATATCATTAGGATAGCCAGTTTTTAAGGGGGGATTTTGATACATATAAACAGGTTCTTGTACCGCACGTAGTAGAATCCCAGCACCCATCCCAGCGCTATAAAGCATCGCGATCCATGAAAGTCGGTCGAATTGCGGTGGAGAATTCCCTAAACGGATTCTTCCGTATTTAGAAAAAGCTATTAGTAAAAGAAAAAGCACGCAAGCTAATCCCAACCATAAATAAAATTCACCAAAAAATTCTCGTACCCAAATAGAAGCAGTGTCGATAAACGAGTAAAATTCCGCAGTAAAAGAAAAAATAAATACCGAAAAAATAAACATTATCAACCCGGCGCAGTAAAACAGCGGATTGTTTTGGATATCGGTATTAAACTTTTTAAAGCTAATTGGCGAGTTGTTTTTCAGATTTGGCATTGGCGATCTTCGTGATCATACCATCAAAGATAAAATAATGAAATGGATACATCGAATACCAGTACATTCTTCCTAACAAACCTTTAGGTCTAAAAGTCGCTGTTTGGTGAATTATATTTTCTTCGTCGATACAAAATTCTAACCAGGCTTCGCCGGGAACTTTCATTTCAGCAAACAGAAGTAATCGCTTTTCCTCTTTATCGGCTAGAAGAACACGCCAGAAATCTAAAGAATCTCCGGGAGCGAGTTCTGTAGGATGCGTACGACCGCGACGCAAACCAACTCCGCCTGCAACTTTATCCAGGTAGCCTCTAATTTTCCAAAGCCAGTTTCCGTAATACCAGCCGTTAAGTCCGCCGATAGACCAAATTCGCTTTAAAGCCTCTTCAGGATTATCTGTTTTCTTTTGTTGCTTGTCTAAAAGACAACCATAGGTGGGCACTTTTATGTATTTGTTTAGCTCTTTTTTAAATCGGCCACTGCTTAAAGAATCTTTCCAGCTTGAAATTACCTGATTTTGTTCAATTTTATAAAAGGCCATTTCAATCGCTTCTTTATAAGAAATAGTCTCAATATTTAAGATTCTTGCCAATTTATCATCACGAGCAATAACTTCAACCTCCATGCTATCCACAAGGTTTTGCGCTAGCTTGTAAGATGTTGAGGTTACAAAATATAGCCAGTAAGACGAGAGTTTTGGAGACATTACCGGTACGCTTAATATCCAGATTTTAAGTCCGCGTACTTCAGCATATTTCTCCATCATTTCCTGATAGGTCAAAATATCGGGACCGCCAATATCAAATGATTGATCATAACATTCTTCGTGACCAATCACTCCCGTTAAAAACTTAATAACATCTCTGATTGCTGTTGGCTGGCATTTGGTGCGAACCCATTGCGGAGTTACCATTACCGGTAACTTTTCACATAGATCTCTAATAATTTCGAAAGAAGAACTTCCAGAACCTACAATAATGGCAGCACGTAAAACAGTAAGATGAAAATCACCTTTATAGAGTATGTCTTCAACCGCCTTACGAGATTTTAAATGCTTGGAAAGCTTATCCTGGTTCACCATTCCGCTTAGGTAAATTACCTGTTTAACGCTGGTTTGGCTCATTAGTTTATTAAAGTTTTTGGCAGCTTCAGCTTCCTGGCTGTCAAAATCTTTGGTATTCCCACTCATCGAATGGATAAGATAATAAGCAATATCGATATTCTTGATTTTTTCAGGAGTTTCTGAATCTTCTAAAAAATCAATTTCAACGATCTCTACCTGGTTGATAAGTTCTTTGCTGGAAAACCTGTTCTTATTGCGAACGGCGCAAATTACTTCATGTCCCTGTTCAATAAGTTCAGGCAGCAATCGCATTCCTATGTAACCATTAGCACCGGTAAGTAAGATTCGCATAGATCAAGTATTCTTTTAAAATTAATCTCCTCAAATTAGTATTTTAATTACTACCTTCCCATAGGATTAATAAAACTTTATAAAATGAATAACGTCCTGAAAATCTCACTTTTAGTTATTGGGATAGGATTGGTGGGATATGGTTTATATACCTTAATTTCTCCGGAAGTTTCTTTAGAAGCCGGCCCAATTACAGTTGAAGCTCAAGGTGATCACACGCAGTCTTATGCGATGATGGGATTTGGTTTGCTGGCGCTTATTGCCGGTCTGGCTTTTGGAAAGCGTTAAACAAAATTAATTATTGCTGAAGGTAATTCCCAGTACCGTCATTACTGAAGAGCTTATATATTCTATCCCGATCGCAATTACAATAAATCCTATAATTCTTGAAATCGCATTTATTCCTGAAGCGCCCAGAAATTTCGCAATATAATGCGCACTTTTCAGCATTAAAAAAGTTGAAAGACAAACTGCGAAAATCGCTAAAATCGTGATCAGTTTTTCTGAGGTTAAACTGTAGTCCTCATACATTCCTATTAAAAGAGAAATCGAGCCCGGCCCGGCAAGCATTGGGATTGCAAGCGGGGTTAAAGAAATACCTTCACGTTGGTGCGCATCATCTTTTACTCTTTCGTTCATTCCTTTGTGTTTAGAAAACGATCCGGTAAGCAACGCAAATCCAGAAGTTACGATTATTAAGCCGCCGGCGATACGTAAAGATTCAATACTTATCCCGAAGAATTGTAAAATATATCTACCGCTAAAAAAGCAGATCGTAAGAATTACAAAAATATTAATTGCCGTTAAAAGTGAAGTCTTAGAGCGCTCTTTTGCGGTATCTTCTTTAGTTAATCCTACAAAAATAGGAATAGTGCCAAGCGGATTTATCACCGAAAACAAAGCCGCAAAAACATAGATAAATAGATCCATAATTTTTTCGGCAAATATGCGCTAAGTACGATCGCTAAGAATTAAATAAAAATTAGCCTTAGATTATCAAAAATCGATGTTTAGAGGTGCAATGTTAAGCGAGTCTCAAGAGACAATAATCAGTATACAATAAACAATAAACAATTATCAATTAGCCGTCTTAGCATTATTTCAATCTAGCTTATAGATCATCAATACGAGTAGGGGCATTATCATCTTTATAGGATATCAATTTTTTAAAGAATTTATGTACGTTTTCGTCTTTTGCTTCCACTTTGATAAAATAATGATCGCGATAGATCGAGTATTCTTCAGCTTTACCTTTGTAGATTTTGAGTTTCCAAAATGGAATCACCAATGCATAGGTTTCTAAAATAGACCGAAATCTTACAATAATTCCGTTTGGCCTAATTTCGATATTGCAGGTATTTCGGTTTTTATCTAAGATCAGCAAATTATGGATGTCTATGCTAACCGAAGTGATTATTAAACGTGGCGATCCACTACCTTTTAATTTAAATCGATCTACAAGTGTAAGTGTTTTCCCAACTTCACGATCGATCTTCTCTTTAATGTCTGGATTATTATAAGAAACATTCAGTAGCATTTTTTTCTTTTAAGATAAGAAACTTCCGGGAGTTAGTGACTATTCTGTGGTGATTGATCAAAATATAAGGATTTACAAAGCAAGCTTTAGCTTAAAGTTCAATTTCTGTTATCTTTGCAGCGTCTTTGTACACTACCTTTATTGCGATTTTGGTGTTACAGGAATGTATAAAATTTCGATATTTCTAATTGAAATGGATATTGAAATTTTCAGGCTTAAAATTTTAATCTCACTTAGTGAGTGAAAAACATGATATAATGAATATTCAGGAAATGCTAACTGCATATGTAAAAGACGCAGTGCAAAATATTTACGATGTAACTCTGGAAACGGTAGAATTTCAGCCAACAAGAAAGGATTTTGAGGGCGATATTACCGTGGTTTGTTTCCCAATGCTAAGACAGGTAAAAACCAATCCGGTAAAACTTGGCGAAGAAATAGGGAATTACCTGCAGGAACACGTAACTATTGTAAACCGTTTTAATGTGGTAAAAGGTTTCTTGAATATCGTTTTAAACGATGCCTATTACCTCGATTTTTTCAATGAGATCAAAAACGATCCTGAATTTGGTTTTGTAAAAGATGTTGAAGATGCCAGAAAGATCATGGTAGAATATTCTTCTCCAAACACCAATAAACCACTTCATCTTGGCCATATTCGTAATAATTTATTAGGATTTTCGGTTGCTGAAATCTTAGAAGCTGCAGGAAACGAAGTCTATAAAACGCAGATCATTAACGACCGCGGAATCCATATCTGTAAATCGATGCTGGCCTGGGATAAGTTTGCTGATTTAGGAAGTGATGGAAAAAAAGAAACGCCTGAAACAACCTTGGATAATAAATCAAAAAAAGGAGACCATTTAGTCGGGAAATATTATGTACGATTTGATCAAAAATATAAAAAGGAACTATTAGAAGCAGCAAGAAATGAATTAAATCATAAAATCCAAGATTATAACCAAAATGGTTCTTGGGGAGATTTATCTCAAACTTCCGAGCCTATTTTAAAAACTCTTGAAAAAGGATATGAAAAGGCTTTAAGAAGTTACATTTTGGAAGTGACTGATTTTGAAAAGTCGTACGTAGAAAATAAAGTTCATTATAGAAGTGATTTTACTTTAAATGAAAGTCATAGAGATGAAATGATAATTTTGGAGAAAAAGAAAAAATTCATCTCTTATTTAAAGGAAAATCCATTACTGAAGTTTGATTCGATCAGCGATGATCAGGACAATGAAGATTTTATTATAGCTTCAAAATTAAAGCAGATCTTACCTTCTGTTTTAAAAGAAATTGAAGAAAACCCAGAAGTAATTCGAAAAGTGAATTTGCTAAATGAAGCTAAAGAAATGCTTCGTAAATGGGAAGCTGGCGATAAAGATGTTGTAGAACTTTGGAAAACTATGAACCAATGGGTTTACGATGGTTTCGAAGAAACTTATAAGGCTCTGGGAGTAGATTTCGATAAGAATTATTACGAGAGTGACACATATCTTTTAGGAAAAGATGTGGTGAACCAAGGTTTGGAAAACGGCGTCTTTTACAGAAAAGAAGATGGTAGCGTTTGGATCGATCTAACCGATGAAGGTTTAGATGAAAAGATCGTATTGCGTAGTGATGGTACTGCGGTTTACATGACGCAGGATATTGGTACCGCAATTCAGCGAGTTGAAGATTTTGCGATTAACGGTATGGTTTACACTGTTGGTAACGAGCAGGATTATCATTTTAAAGTTTTATTCTTAATTCTGAAAAAGTTAGGTTTTGCCTGGACAGAATATTTATACCATTTAAGCTACGGAATGGTAGATCTTCCTAGCGGAAAAATGAAAAGTAGGGAAGGAACTGTGGTTGATGCCGATGATCTAATCCAGGAAATGACCGAAACTGCCAGAACAATTTCTGAAGAATTAGGAAAATTAGATGGTTTAAGTGAAGAAGAAAAAGATGAGCTTTACCGAATGATCGGTTTAGGAGCACTTAAATATTATATTTTAAAAGTAGATCCTAAAAAACGAATCTTGTTTAATCCTGAAGAATCTGTAGATTTTCAGGGAAATACTGGTCCGTTTATTCAATATACACACGCCAGAATTCAGTCGATCTTAAGAAAAGCCGATTTTGAGTACGAATCTCAGCTGGTAAGCGAGTACGAACTTCAGGATAAAGAAAAGGAGCTGATCAAGCAAATTAAGTTATATCCAGAAACTATTCAGTTAGCTGCAGAAAATCATAGTCCGGCGCTAATTGCTAATTATACTTACGATCTGGTAAAAGAATTTAATTCATTTTACCAAAATGTTTCTATTCTTGGAGCTGAAAAGGATATGGAAAGACAATTAAGAACACAACTATCTAAAGTAGTTGCTAATATCATTAAAAGTTCGTTTGGTTTATTAGGAATCCAGGTGCCTGATAGAATGTAAACGAAATATTTAAGAATAAAACCAAAAAACATGGGCTGAAATTGTACAATTTCAGCCCATGTTTTTTATAATTTTTTGAAACTTCAGCATAAAATCGATTCTTAAGCAATTAGTGAGGATAAAAAACTTTTCACTTCACTACCAAATCATTAAATTTGCAAACCCGTTATCACAATGGCGGAAATCTTAAACTACAGGAAAGCATATGTTTGATAATTTAAGTGATAAGTTAGATAATGCCTTACATGTCTTAAAGGGACATGGACAAATAACCGAAGTTAACGTTGCAGAAACGCTTAAAGAGGTACGTCGAGCCCTTGTTGATGCCGATGTTAACTATAAAATCGCTAAAGATTTTACCAAAACTGTTAAGGAAAAAGCACTAGGGCAAGACGTTTTAACAGCCTTGAAGCCAGGTCAATTAATGGTGAAGCTTGTAAAAGACGAGCTTACTCAATTGATGGGAGGAGAAGCCGCCGGAGTGAATCTTAGCGGAAATCCTTCAGTGATTTTGATGTCTGGTTTACAGGGTAGTGGTAAAACAACTTTTTCTGGTAAGTTGGCTAACTACCTTAAAAATAAAAAAACAAAGAAACCACTTTTAGTGGCCTGTGATGTTTACCGTCCTGCAGCGATCAACCAGTTGCATGTAGTAGGAGAGCAGATTGGTGTTGAGGTTTTTAGTGATGAGGGGAATCAGGATCCTGTGGCAATTTCTAAAGCTGCGATTGCACATGCTAAAGAAAATGGCCATAATGTAGTGATTATCGATACCGCTGGTCGTCTTGCTGTAGATGAAGCGATGATGACTGAAATTTCAAACATTCACACTGCCATAGAACCTCACGAGACTTTGTTCGTAGTAGATTCAATGACGGGACAGGATGCGGTAAATACAGCTAAAGCTTTTAATGATCGTTTAAATTTCGACGGAGTAATTCTAACTAAATTAGATGGTGATACTCGTGGTGGTGCGGCGATTTCAATTAAATCTGTAGTAAATAAGCCTATTAAATTTATTGGTACTGGAGAGAAAATGGACGCTATTGATGTGTTCTATCCTTCTCGTATGGCCGATAGGATCTTAGGGATGGGAGACGTTGTGTCTCTTGTAGAGCGTGCGCAGGAACAATATGATGAAGAAGAAGCGAGAAAACTTCAGAAGAAAATCGCTAAAAATGCCTTTGGTTTTGATGATTTCTTAAAGCAACTTCAGCAGATTAAAAAAATGGGATCTATGAAAGATCTTCTTGGAATGATCCCTGGAGCTGGTAAAATGCTTAAAGATGTAGATATCGACGATGATGCTTTTAAAGGTATCGAAGCGATTATCCATTCGATGACGCCAGATGAAAGAAGTACGCCAAAAATCATTAATTCTAGCAGAAAGAAGAGAATCGCAAAAGGATCTGGAACTTCTGTACAGGAAGTGAATCAGTTATTGAAGCAATTCAACCAGATGGGTAAAATGATGAAGATGATGCAGGGAGGCGGTGGCCGCCAGATGATGAATATGATGAAAGGAATGCGTTAATACGTTATATATTTTAGGCTGAACTGAAAATGTTTGGCCTTTTTTAATTATAGTTACAACTCAAGAAATGACAATTTTAGACGGTAAAAAAGTAAGTAACGATATCAAAAATGAGATCGCTGCTGAAGTTGAAAAAATGAAGCAGCGTGGTGAAAAAGTACCACATCTTGCTGCTATTATTGTTGGAAATGATGGGGCAAGTAAAACTTACGTAAATAGCAAGGTGAAAGCTTGTGAAAGAGTAGGTTTTGAGTCTTCACTTTTCAGAATGTCATCTACCATTAGCGAGATCGAACTTTTAGATAAGATCGAAGAGCTAAACCAAAATGATGATATCGATGGCTTTATCGTACAGTTGCCATTACCACCGCAAATCGATACGCAAAAAGTTTTAAATGCTGTAGATCCAGATAAAGATGTAGATGGTTTCCATCCTACTAATTTTGGGAAAATGGCACTGGATATGACAACCTTTATTCCGGCAACACCATTCGGGATTTTAGAACTTTTAGAGCGTTATGATATTCCTACTAAAGGAAAACATACTGTTGTAATTGGTAGAAGTTATATCGTAGGTCGCCCAATGAGTATTTTAATGGGAAGAAGTGGTTTCCCAGGAAACTCAACCGTAACACTTACACACGAATTCACTAAAAACATTACCCAAATCACTTCTCAGGCCGATATTATTATTATCGCAGTAGGAATTCCAGATTTCTTAAAAGGAGAAATGATCAAGGATGATGCGGTGATTATTGATGTTGGGATTACTCGTGTACCCGATGATAATGCTGAAAAAGGCTATATAATTAAAGGAGATGTAGATTTTGAAAATGTAAGTAAAAGAGCTTCATTTATCACTCCGGTTCCTGGTGGAGTAGGACCAATGACAGTTTCTATGTTGCTTAAGAATACCTTACTTGCAAGAGAACGTCACAGACAAAGAAAAGAGAGCAAATAATACGTTTGTAGTCTTAAATAATAAAACCTCACATCTTCTAAATGTGAGGTTTTTTGTTTCCTGAAGTTTATGTTCAACTTTAGTATAAAAAAAGAAGTTCAAAATATCGAAAATCGACTTATAGTTGAGTCTTTATTTTTTTACCAATAGTTTCGATTTGTTGTATTCAAAATTCATTCTGGCAATATTTAATACTGAAATGTTTTCCGGGCATTCTACCTGGCAGGCTTCTGTATTACTACAATGGCCAAAACCTTCTTTTTCCATTTGTTCTACCATTTCAGCAACACGTTTATGCGTTTCTTTCTGGCCTTGTGGTAAAAGTTCTAAATGAGTGATTTTCGCTCCTGTAAACAAAGCAGCACTAGAATTTTTGCAACTCGCAACACAAGCGCCGCAACCAATACAGGCGGCAGCATCGAATGCAGCTTCAGCTTCCTCGTAAGTAATTGGGATGCTGTTGGCTTCTGGAGCCTGTCCTGTGTCTACAGAAACAAATCCACCTGAAGTTATAATTCGGTCTAAAGAAGATCGGTCTACTTTTAAATCCCTAACGATCGGGAAAGCTTCAGCTTTAAAAGGCTCTACATAAATGGTGTCGCCATCTTTAAAAGATCGCATGTGCAACTGGCAAGTTGTGGTATTTTTCAATGGTCCATGCGCAATTCCATTAATCATAACACCGCATTGCCCGCAAATTCCCTCACGGCAATCATGATCAAATTCTACAGGTCTTTCTCCCTGTTTTACCAATTTAAGGTTTAGGGTATCCAGCATTTCCAGAAAAGACATGTCTTTATTTACATCTTCAACGGTGTAATCTTTAAAATTTCCTTTACTGAGATTATCTTTTTGGCGCCATATTTTTAAATATATTTTCATCGGAATACATTTTAATGGTTAAAATTTACAATTAGGAAGCTTTATTTGTAGCTTCTAACTGTAGGTTTTACGAATTCAAAAATTAGTGGTTCTTTATTCAAATTTGGCTTAGAAGGATTTGTGGTCCATTCCCATGCAGCCGAATAAGAGAAGTTCTCGTCATCACGTTTTGTTTCTCCATCTTCAGTTTGATATTCTTGCCTAAAATGAGCGCCACAAGATTCTTCACGTTGTAGTGCATCGATACACATTAATTCGGCTACTTCAAGATAATCTGCAACCCGGCCGGCTTTTTCCAGTTCGCTATTAACTTCAGCAGCATCCCCGGGAACGATTAAATTGGATTTGAATTCTTTTCTTAATTTCTGAATATTTTCAATCGCTTTTTCAAGACCTTCTTTAGAACGTGATAGTCCGCATTTATCGTAAAGTTCTTTTCCCAGTTCCTTGTGGAATTCTTCCGCTGTTTTAGTTCCTTTTGTAGTTAAAAAGTCTTCCAACTGTTTTCTGCAATTGGCTTCAGCAATATCAAATTCTTTATGCTGAATATCGGTTTTTGGAACTTTAATCTCACTAGCTAAATAATTAGAAAGCGTGTATGGCAAAATAAAATATCCATCAACACAAGCTTGCAAAAGTGAATTTGCTCCAAGACGATTCGCTCCGTGATCTGAAAAATTAGCTTCACCAATAGCAAAAAGTCCATTTATACTGGTCATTAATTCATAATCTACCCATAATCCGCCCATCGAAAAGTGAGCTGCAGGTGAGATCTTCATAGGTTCATCATAAGCATTGATGCCGGTGATTTTTCGGTACATATCAAAGAGATTTCCATAACGCTCTTTAATAATATTTTTTCCATATTCTTTTAAAGCACGAGAAAAATCAAGATAAACAGCATTTTTAAGTGCACCAACACCTTTACCTGCATCGATCTGCTCCTTGGCAGCTCTTGAAGCAATATCACGTGGTGCAAGATTTCCAAAAGATGGATACTTACGTTCTAAATAATAGTCACGATCTTCTTCAGGGATGTCATTAGGTTTTCGTTTTTCGTTCTGATCTTTAGGAACCCAAATACGCCCATCATTCCGAAGTGATTCAGACATCAAGGTCAGTTTAGATTGATAAGGTCCGCTTTGTGGTAAGGATGTCGGGTGAATTTGCGTCCAGCTGGGATTAGCCATAAAAGCTCCCTTTTTGTGTGCGCGCCAAATCGCAGAAGCATTACATCCCATCGCTAAAGTAGAAAGGTAGTAAATCTTTCCAAAACCACCTGTTGCCAATACCACAGCATGAGCACCATGACGCTCGATCTCTCCGGTGTCTAAATTTCTGGCAATTATACCTTTCGCTCTATTGTCTATTAAAACCAGATCCAGCATTTCGTGCCGAGCGTAGAGTTTTACTTTCTCAGTTTTTACCTGCCGCATTAGTCCCTGGTAAGCGCCCAAAAGTAATTGTTGTCCTGTTTGGCCACGGGCATAAAATGTTCGCGAAACCTGCACGCCACCGAAAGATCTATTTCTTAAGTAGCCGCCATATTCACGAGCAAACGGAACTCCCTGTGCAATAGCCTGGTCAATCAAACTAGCAGAACATTCAGCTAAGCGATAAGTGTTGGCTTCACGAGATCTAAAATCACCTCCTTTTAAGGTGTCGTAAAACATTCTGTAAACACTATCACCATCATTTTTATAATTCTTAGCAGCATTTACACCACCTTGTGCAGCAACCGAGTGTGCTCTTCTTGGAGTGTCTTGAAAACAAAAACTTTTTACCTGGTATCCCATTTCAGCAAGAGAAGCTGCAGCCGATGCTCCCGAAAGTCCGGTGCCAACTACAATAATCTCTAATTTTTTACGGTTATTTGGGTTTACCAGTTTCGCATGTTGTTTATAATTGCTCCATTTTTTTTCAAGTGGACCCTCAGGAATTTTTGTATCTAAAAAAGGCTTTTGCATAGCTTAATGATTTAGGTAGATAATGATAGGAATGATAAGATATCCCAGTGTGATAGCGATAGAGAAAATATATCCAGAAATGCGCACAAGCTTCGCGTAAAATGGATGGTAAAGGCCTAAACTTCTATGAGCACTTGCAACCCCATGCACCAGATGGAAGCCTAAGGCTAAAAAGGAAATGGAATATAAAATTATATACCAAATACTGTCGAAAGCGTTTACAACGAGCGTGTAAAGATCCTTGTTGCCGTTGGCATCCTTTGGAAGTTCTCCAAGTTTATATTGGTACCAAAAATCTTTAAAATGGATTACCAGGAAGAGAAAAATAATGATGCCTAAAAACATCATATTTCGAGATTGCCAGGTACTTGCTCTAGATCTTCGATCTCTCGAAAGTTTTTGCCCATTTGCCCTCTTCGATTTAATGCCCAGATAAATAGCATCTAAAGTGTGCAAGAGAATACAGGCGTAAAGAACATAAGAAACAAGCTTAATAACGATATTTCCTGATAAGAAGTGGCTGTATGCATTATACTGTAGCTGTGCTTGTTCCTCAGGAAGCAATAATTGAAGATTCCCTAAAAGATGTATGATTAGAAAAAAAGAAAGAAACAAACCGGTGAGCGCCATGAGATTCTTTCGGGTTAGGGCATTTTTAAAATAAATAATCATTGTTGGTTGATTTAAGTGAACATGATTGAGTACGTAGTTGTGTGCTGATTTCTAAAATAGGTTGCGATCTTATAAAGTTGATTTTGGTTGTTTTTTCTGCGGAATTTTTTAAGCAAGTGCTTAAGATAGAACATCATTTTTTTAATGGTTCTACGGAATTTTGCTGAAGCTGCAACAACATGGAAAAATGGTCTTTTACTAAGAAGTTGACTTGGTTTTAGCCAAAAAATCAGGTTAAAAGAAGAAATTATGCTGAAGCATAAAAAGACTTCTAGAGTTTCCAATTTTGCTATTAAAAGCCACATGATATGCCGAATTTAGGAGACTAAAATTCGGTATTAAAAACATTAATTTTTATGATATATATCAGAATTCTAGAAGATATAGAAATATTTCAAATGTTTGAAAATGAATTCTGAGAATGTCTGGTCTGGCAGGAGAATGTATAGTTATAAGTGAAAAAATATAAGCTGAAAATGTACAATTTGAGCCTGTTATTTTTTTCAGTATAAAAAATAGGATGCTGAAATTAAGAAGGCAAAGCTAGCCTCAAAAACCTTTGAGCTAAAATATAAGAATAGAAAAGATAAAATAAGAGTAGAGAGTGAGAAAAACTCTTAAGATTCAGTTTCTGCTAGCTTATAATCAAGGTATTTATGAATATCAGATTCAATAAAACGGATCGCAAAAGTTATGATCGCAAAATCATCGATATATCCTAAACCAGGAATAAAATCTGGAACTACATCTAAAGGATTAAGAATATATAAAAATGAAAAGGCAATAGCTGCGATGGTAAACCACGGTACATCTTTGTATATTCCTTTTCGGTAATCATTAAGCATGGCATACATTAATTTACCAATTTCAGTATATTTTTTTAGCATACCGGAATTAATGATCTTATCGGCAACTTCTTCCTGAGAATCAGCAGCTAATTCTACATCACCTTCATCTACGCTTACCACGCCTTCCTTAAAATATTCTTCGTTTACTTCTTTTTTCTTTTTGCTAAACATATTCATAATTTCAGTTCGTTTTTAGTTATAATCGGTCTTTATCATTTCCGTATTCTTTTTTATAGATCTTCAGAATCAATAAAAACAGGGAAACCAATAAAGGTCCAAAGATCAATCCTATAAATCCAAATAAAGGGACACCCACAACAACTCCAAATAAGGTGATTAGCGGATGCACACTAGCCAGTCGCTCTAGAACATAAAGCCGAATTAAATTGTCTGTAGAGCCCACAACCACAAAACCATAAATAATTATTGCTATTCCCTGCCAGTCCTGTCCACTTGCGAATAATAAGATAGCGACAGGAACAATACCAATCGCGGTTCCTATAAATGGGATCATCGATCCTATGGCGGTAATCACAAACCAAAAAAATGGGTCTGAAACTCCTAAGATCAGGTAACCAATAAGTGCGATTATTCCCTGGCAAATAGCAACAAGGGGAATCCCTAAAGCATTTGATTTTACAAGGCTATTGCTTTCTTTTGCAATGATCTTTAGGTTATCGCTGCCAATAGGAATATAAGACATTAGGCCTTCTTTCATTTTTTCTTTGCTAATAAGCATATAGTAAAGCAAAAAATACATGATACCAATGGCGATAAAAGCATTAAACGTACCACCAGCAAGACTTTGCAATCGGTTAGACGTCCAGTTTGCGATTGCCGAGGTATCTATAGATCCAGAAATATCGTAACCTACGTATTCTTCTAAATGTGTTAGCTGGCTTTTAGTGGCCTGTACTACTTTAGAAGAATTCTCTACGGCTTCAGTAATCTTAGAGCTTAGCATTAATACAATGCCGCCAATAGGAACCAATATTCCAAGAAAAGAGCCTACCATTAAAACCGTTGCGGCTAATCCTGGTTTCCAGCCTCTATTTACAAGAGCGTTCATCCATCTCACCAACAAAACGTAAAGAGCGATTGCTCCCAAAACGCCTGAAAGATAAGGGACGATTTCTTTAAAAATTAAAACCGTTAAAAATAAAATAAGCAGTAATACGAAGATTTGCCGTACTAATGCCGGTCTTAATTTGTTCATATAGATTTGGTTAGTAGTTGTTTGTAATAATTTTTGGTTTTAACTGGCAAAAAGCTGATCCATATTTTTAAAAGATTTGAATTCTAATGCATTTCCGCAGGGATCTTTAAAGAACATAGTGGCTTGTTCGCCAACCTGACCTTCAAATCGTATATAAGGTTCTATGATAAAATTGATTTCCTTAGACTCTAATAATTTAGCGAATTCCTGAAAAACTTCCCATTCTAAAACTACACCAAAATGTGGTACCGGCACCGCTTTACCATCTACCGGATTACTATGTTCACTTGCAATTTCTTCTTTTGGTTTGTAGTGAATCACTAATTGATGTCCAAAAAAATTGAAATCTACCCAATGATCACTACTTCGGCCTTCGCCACAGCCTAAAGTTTCGCCGTAAAATTTTCTACAGGATTTAAGATCGTAAACAGGTATTGCCAGGTGAAATGGTTGTACTTTCATATTAGTTATTTCTAAGTGCTTTAATAAGTTCTTTTTTCGTCATTTTAGAACGCCCTTCAATGCCTACTTTTTTAGCTTGCTCGTA
Source organism: Zunongwangia sp. SCSIO 43204 (assembly GCF_019904275.1). Classification (GTDB taxonomy): domain Bacteria; phylum Bacteroidota; class Bacteroidia; order Flavobacteriales; family Flavobacteriaceae; genus Zunongwangia; species Zunongwangia mangrovi. The sequence continues at coordinate 155,522 of NZ_CP063204.1, read as the reverse complement.
AAGATCTTCTTTGGTGCGTTCTTCGTATTTTTCTGCTGTACCACCTTTTTCTCCAGAGTTTTGAGTATTGGCAATTCTGGCCGATTTCTCTTTGCTATAGCCCTGGTCTCTTAAGGCTTCGTACTGCTCCTGATTTTTTACACGTTTCGCCATCTTTTTGTACTAAAAATAGAAAGATAAACACCATTTAAATCAGGATTTTCGCTAATTCTCTGTTAAGATTTTCTGCGAGGTCGTTTCCCTTTGTAGTTGTTCTTAGGTTTAATTCCTTTAGGTTTGGTGCTTTTCTTTTCTTCGGAAAAATGAGAAGCTTCCTCGGTTTTGGATGAGGTATTTACCAAACGATCGATCTCCTTAAGCTCGGCTTCTGTGATATGTCGCCATTTTCCAATAGGAACATCTAACGGAACATTCATAATTCTAATACGCTTAAGTTTGGTGACTTCGTATCCTAAATATTCACACATTCGCCTAATTTGGCGATTAAGTCCCTGTGTTAAGATGATCCTGAATTCCTTTTCGCCGGTTTGTTCGACAAAACATTTTCTAGTTACGGTATCCAAAATGGGGACGCCATTACTCATTTTTTTAACGAAATCTGGCTGAATTGGTTTGTTAACCTTTACAATATATTCCTTTTCGTGATTGTTTCGCGCACGCAGAATTTTGTTCACGATATCGCCATCGCTGGTTAAAAAGATCAATCCTTCGCTGGGTTTATCTAAACGGCCAATAGGGAAAATACGTTCAGGATAATTAATGTAATCTATAATATTATTTTTCTCGCGTTTTGTATCTGTTGTACAAACGATACCTACGGGTTTATTAAACGCGATATACACATTTGGCTTTTCCTTTTCTTCTATGGCAATTAATTTACCATCTACCCTAACTTCGTCTCCGGTAGCTATTTTTGTTCCCATTTCAGGAACAACACCATTTATGGTTACGCGTCCCTGGTCGATAAGTTTATCTGCAGCTCTTCTGGAACAATATCCAGCTTCACTTAAAAATTTATTTATTCGAGTTAAATTCTCTTCAGCCATTATAAAATAAGTGTTTCGCAAAGATACAAGATTAAGAATTGATGCCCATATTTAAAAACTTTCAAAAAAAATTAAAACCCGGGCAACCTTTTGTAACTTTTCTGCGTCTATGTAAATAGAAGGTCTTTTGGTAAGATGGCGATCAAGAAAAACATTGATTAATCAAGAACCTAGAGTCAAGCTTAGGGAAACTTAAACCCTTATTAGGGAAATTAAAATCATCAGGTGAAAGTAATTCAACTTTTTAAAAATGAATCTCAGCTTATTAAACGTGCTGCGCAAAACAATCGCGAAGCGCAACAAAAGCTGTATGAGATTCACTCGGGTAAAATGCTAAGCGTTTGCCGGCAGTATATTAGAGATTTACACGATGCCGAAGATGTAATGTTAAGCGCCTTTTTTAAAGTTTTTACGCATTTAAAGGATTTTAAGTTCGAAGGAAGTTTTGAAGGTTGGGTTCGCAGGATTATGATTAGGGAAGCGATAAGTTTTCTTCGGAAGAAAAAGAATCTCGAATTTCAGGAAGATGAATTTAGTAATTATACAGAAAGTTCGAATAACATTGACGAGCAATTAAGCGTAGCGCATATACAGCAGCTTATCGACGATTTGCCTGAAGGTTATAAAATGGTTTTTGTGTTGTATGCGGTAGAAGGTTACAAGCATCAGGAAATTTCTAAAATGCTAAATATTACTGAAGGAACTTCTAAATCTCAGCTTTTTAAAGCGAGAAAATTATTACAGGAAAAATTAACGAATAAAGGAACAGGTTATGGCGCCAATTAAATTTGAAGATCATATAAAGGAGCAGTTGGAAGAGCGTCGTATTTCTCCGTCCGCATCGGGTTGGGAAAAACTTAATGCGCGATTAGACGAAAACGAAAATCGACAAAAATCGAATAAAAAATGGTGGTTGGGGATTGCAGCTTTACTTGTAATTGCCGTTGCTGTAGGAGGTTTTATGCTGAAGTCTGAAAACGGAACTATAGAAGAACAAATTGTAGATACACCTTCTGAAAAAACTTCAGAAGAAATCACTAAACCAGTAGAGAATTCAGGAATTCCTTCCGAAGAAAAAGATAATAATTCGGCTATTGCTGCGGAAGAAGTGAAGGAAGAAATTAAAGAAGAAACTGAAAAAACTGAGCCTGAAATTATCCAAAATCAGCTTAAAAAAGATTCAAAAAAAATAATTCCGGCGCATAATGAAATAGGTATAGCAACGATCGATGTACAAGAAGTAAAGACAGAAACTTCAGAACAAATAGTACCGAAAATCGATAAAATCAACCCTAATTTTATAAATCCTACTAAAACGGAAGAAGATTTTATTGCGCAAAACGAGAATTTGATTCAGACTAAATTAGAAGAAGTGATAAGATCTCTAGAGGCAAATAGTGAAGATTCGGTTAGCGATGCAGAGGTTAATGCTTTGTTATTGGCAGCAGCGAGCGATCTGGATCAGGATTATCAAAAAGAATTTGCCAATCCATACAGTGCTGAAGCTTTACTGGCAGAAGCCGAACACGAAATCGAGAAATCCTTTAGAGATAAGATCTTTCAATTGCTAAAAGAAGGCTATTCTAAAGCTAAAAATGCAGTCGCACTAGATTAAGTAACGCACAAATAAACCTTTAAATATCATCACCCAAAAAAGGGGTCATTCATCAATCTGTTTTAGAGCTTAAGCTTTAAGACACTAAAAACTAATACTTACTATGAAAACAATTATCATCTATTTTGCCTTCTTAATTTCATCTTTTGCTATTGGCAGTATGGAGGCGCAGGAAACTACAACCGAGAAAGAGGAGCACACAACAGATTCGATTGCTCGAGTGCAGGAAATTAAAGAGCGAAAAATAAAAATTGCAACAGAAGAGGAAAAAGCAAAGCTTAAAAAGGAAATCGAATATATTAATAAAAGCCTCGAAAATGGCTGGTGCGATGAAGAAGAAGCCGAAAAGAGAAAGAAGGAAGCTGCAAAATTAGCCGCTGAAAACATCAAAAACCGAATCGTGATTATTACGAACCAAGTTGATATGGACGAGCGTAATCGTCATGACGGGAAATATCTTGAGCTTAAACTTACCGATGGAAGATTAGGCTTAGGGATAGAGGAATCTGATGATTATAAAAGATCCCAAAAAAGAACAACGAACGATTTAGTGCTTGCCTTTGGTTTCAATAATGCCTTAGAAAGTGGTCAATCTATAAATAATTCAGATTTTAAGCTGGCAGGAAGTCGATTTTTTGAAATTGGTTGGGCGTGGACCACTAGAGTTTTCGAAAACACCAATTGGTTAAGAATGAAATACGGATTGTCTTTTCAGATAAACGGATTAAAGCTTACAGATAACCGCTATTTTGTGCAGGATGGTGATATCACAAGATTAGAAGAATTTGAGTACGATTTAGATAAATCGAAGTTCAGAATGGATAATCTTGTAGTGCCAATTCATTTTGAAATTGGTCCGTCTTCAAGAGGGGAAACAAATGGTTACAGAACTTTTTCTACAGACGATCAGATAAAAATTGGTTTTGGAGGTTATGCCGGTTTTAATATTGGTGAGCGCCAAAAGCTAAAATTTAATGATGGCGACGATCAAAAAATAAAAGATAAAAGTAGTTTTAATACTAACGAATTTGTGTATGGTTTAAGTGCATATTTAAGTTTTGGCGGTACAGCGCTTTACGCAAAATATGATCTTAACCCTATTTTTGCCAGCCCAAATACAGAGCTTAATAATTTCTCTCTAGGGCTAAGATTTGATGTAGACTAGTCACTATATAATTTGTATTTTTGCAGACCTTGTCGCCTATGCGATGAGGTCTTTTCTATTTTCTGAGAATAAGAAAACCTTCAAAAATCGTCCAAATTTGATTTCTAAAAGTACCATAGATAGTGTTTTTGAAACCGCCAGAGTAGAGGAGGTGATCCAGGATTTTGTTCAGCTTAAAAAATCGGGGACAAACTTTAAGGGATTAAGTCCGTTTACAGACGAGCGCACACCAAGTTTTATGGTCTCGCCGGTAAAACAAATTTGGAAGGATTTCTCTAGCGGAAAGGGAGGAAATGTTGTGGCCTTTTTAATGGAGCACGAACATTTTACCTATCCCGAAGCCATAAAATATCTGGCAAAAAAATATGGGATCGAAATTGAAGAAACTCAGCAAACCGATGAGCAAAAAGAGCAGGCCAATGAGCGTGAAAGTATGTATCTGGTTTCTGAATTTGCCAATAAATATTTTCAGAAGATTCTGCACAAAACCGATGCCGGCCAAGCCATTGGGTTAAGCTATTTTAAAGAACGTGGTTTTACGAATGAAACCATTAAAAAGTTTCAGCTTGGATATTGCTTAGACGAATGGGACGCTTTTACCAAAGAAGCTTTAGCTGAAGGTTACAAACTCGATTACCTGGAAAAAACCGGTTTATCCATCGTAAAGGGCGAGCGACAATTCGATCGTTTTAAAGGCAGGGTGATGTTTCCTATCCATTCGATGTCCGGTAGGGTTTTAGGTTTTGGTGGCCGAATTTTAACTTCAGATAAAAAAGCTGCAAAATATCTAAACTCGCCAGAGAGTGATATTTACCATAAAAGTAAAGTGCTGTATGGGATTTCGTATGCCAAGCAGGTCATAGCAAAAGAAGATAATTGCTATTTGGTTGAAGGTTATACAGATGTTATTCAGTTTCATCAAAGCGGGGTAGAAAATGTGGTTTCTTCTTCGGGAACAGCATTAACAAACGAGCAAATTCGGTTAATTAGCCGATTAACTAAAAATATTACAGTACTTTTTGATGGCGATGCCGCCGGAATTAGAGCTTCGCTGCGCGGAATCGATTTGATCCTGGAGCAGGGAATGAACGTAAAAGTTTGTAGTTTTCCTGAAGGTGAAGATCCAGATAGTTTTGCGCGTAAAAATACTGAAGAGGAGTTAAAAGAGTTTTTAGCTGAAAATGCGACCGATTTTATAAGTTTTAAGGCGTCTTTATTAATGAAAGATGCTAAGAACGATCCTGTGAAAAAGGCGGCGTTAATTCGGGATATGGTAAGTAGTATCGCGAAAATACCAGATACCATTCAGCAGGAAGTATACCTTCAGGAATGTTCCAGGATCATGGATATTTCAGAAGATGTGTTATTTTCTACACTGGCACAACTCACAAAAAAAGGAGCCCAGGATCAACAAAGAGCGACTAAAAAAGACCAAAAAAGCTTTCAGGTTGTAAGAGATGATCAACCAAAACAAGAACAACAAACTATACGTCGAGTAGACGAATTACATGTGCTTGAAAAAGGCATTGTAAGTGCGCTATTACTCTACGGAAATGAAAAGCGAGAGTTTGAAGAAATGTTTTTGGAAGCTGATGAATCTGGCGAACCGATCTTAAAAAGTGCGAACGTAGAACGAAAAGTTTCTCGTAAGATCTACCTGGACCTTCAGGAAGATGAGGTTGCTTTGGCCAATCCAGATTTTAGAGCGATATACGAGCACTTAATTGAATATTACAATCGGGAAGAAAAGCTGGTTATTGAGAAATTTATAAGTGAGATTCCACCGGAAAAATCAGCTATTGTGACCGATATTTTAATGGCTGAAGAGCAATACCAATTAAGTGACTGGATGCGGCAGGATATTCCCGTAAAATCGAAAGATGAGCAGATAGATCGATTGGTTTCAGAAACTATTCTAAACTTCCGTCGTCATTTATTGATGAGTAAGATAAAGGAACTGCAAGGTTCGATTACTGAGTTGAATGCAGCAGTTGATAATTCAGAAAAACTGGAGGAAATTATGGATTATATTCAGCTTCGAAAAACTATAGAGGAAAAGCTTAATAGAGTTACTAGTTAATCCAACTACACGAATTTAAACTACAGGACTTATTTGTAAAAGTCGGGATTGGGTAATAAGATCTGCAATACTATCGGCATCTAATTTTTTAAGCAATCTCGCTTTATACGTACTTACCGTTTTTTCGTTAATATTTAAAGCTTCAGCAATATCTTTATTACGCTTACCACTGCTAAGTAAATTTAGAACTTCAGTTTCACGAGAAGAAAGTTTCTTAAATCTAGAAATCTGATTTTGTCCTTTGGATATACCGCTATTTAATTTCTGAGTAATTTCTTCATTCAAATAGATACCACCGCGAGCCACCTGTTTGATCGCTTTATTTACAATTTCAGCCGAATTTGTTTTCGAAATATATCCTGCAGCACCAGCTTTAATAGCACTTAGCGCATACATTTCCTCTGGATGACAACTAAACACCAAAATCTTAATATGTGGGTATTGTTGTTTAATTTGTCGCAACGCATGAATTCCATTTAATTGCGGCAGATCGATTTCGATCATTAGCACATCTGGTCGCCTGTTTTCCAGAAATCTAAAAAGCTCGTTACCTGTGGCAGCATGGCCAATAACGTTGATAAAATCGTTAGTTTCTAAGATATACTTAATACTTTCGGCGATTACGGGGTGCTGATCGGCTATTAAAACGGTACTCATTTTAGGATATAGTTAGCTATGTTTAAAGTGTAACTCTAATCTAAAATTAAGTGATAATGCTAATAAACCTCCTGTAATCGCTGCAATTTCGATAAAACGTTTAATTTTTAAGATGAACAGGTATTTCGCATACCGGGATAGGATCCATTTTATGTGAATTCGCTGTGTTTAGTTTTAAATAGGTGGTGTAAACTTCTTTTTCTCTACCTTCAAAATCGGCTTCAGTTTTACCGGCATCCTGCATTTTCATTGCCCATTCTAATTCATCATAGCTGGCGCCAAGTTGCATTTCGTCACTTCGGCTATCACCAAATAAACCATCACTTGGTGCGGCGATCATAATGTCTTCGATCACCTCTAATTCTTTTCCTAATGCATAAACCTCACTTTTCATAAGATCTGCGATTGGGCTAAGATCTACACCGCCATCACCATATTTTGTGTAGAAACCAACGCCAAAATCTTCAACTTTATTTCCAGTACCGCCAACCAAATACTTATGCAATCCGGCGAAATAGTACAAAGTAGTCATTCTTAAACGCGCTCGAGAATTTGCTAAACTAAGGTCTACATTGGCAGAGGCCTCAACTTCTGGTAGAGCAGTTCTAAAGCTTTCGAAAACCGGCGTAAGATCTACACGTTCGCTGCTAACATTCGAAAATCGTTCTTTTAGAGAGGCGATATGTTTTTGTGCACGGCTAACGTGAGAAGGATCCTGGTGAATAGGCATTTCTAAAACCAAAACATTTAAACCTGTTTTTGCACAAAGTGTTGAAGTTACAGCTGAATCGATTCCGCCACTCACACCAACAACAAATCCGTTCATTTTGGCGTTTTTAGCGTAGTCCTTTAACCAGTTTACAATGTGATCGATTACTTTTGTGGTTTGCATAATGTTGGGTGAATTAGTTTGTAAATAATACCTTTGCACACAAATCTAATACTTAAACATTATTAATAAAAGGGCAAAAGCCAAAACCCGTGATTTTTGACAAAAGCTTATGATGAAGAGAATTTTATTTGCCTTTTTTTTATTTCTGAGTCTGATTTCGTGTGATTCTGCATCGAAAAAGGAGCAGGAAATAGCTAAAGTTGATGTAGATTTTGATATTACACGTTTTGACAGGCTTTTTGCTGAAGCTTCACCAAAAGATCTTCCGCAGTTAAAAAATGATTTTCCTTATCTATTTCCGCAGCAGTATCCCGATAGTGTTTGGATCAATAAAATGAAGGATACGATTCAGCTGGAAATTAACCGGGAAGTAGCAAAAAAGTATGCCGATTTTAGCGAATCTGAAGATGAGTTTTATTCACTTTTTCAACATGTAAAATATTATTTTCCAGAGTTTAAAGCGCCCGATGTAATTACGGTAACTTCAGAAGTAGATTATAAGAATAAAACAATTTATACCGGCGATTATCTTTTTGTGTCGCTGGATACCTATCTTGGTGAAGACCATAAATTCTATATTGGTATCGTTGAATATTTTAAGAGGAATTTTACCAAAGATCAAATTGTACCCGATGCTGCAAATAGTATTGCTGAAAAGTATGTTCCGCGAGCAAAATCCAGGACTTTTTTAGCGCAGATGATCTATTTTGGCAAGCTATTGTATTTAAAAGATATTTGGCTTCCACAGCAAACAAATTGGCGTAAAATTGGTTATACTGAATCGCAATGGCAATTTGCTGAAGATAACGAAGAAATGATCTGGCGATATTTTGTAGATAATGAGCTTATTTTTGATACAGATTCTAATTTAGCACCTCGATTTTTATACCCTGCACCATTTTCTAAATTTTATTTGTCATTAGATGCAGAAACTCCCGACAGACTGGGGCAGTATATTGGTTGGCAAATGGTAAAATCGTATATGGATAAAAACGAAGTTTCTGTAAAACAAATGTTGCAGGCAGATGCTGAAACAATTTTTAATAACGCAAATTATAAACCAAAGAAATAATGGCAGCTTATAAAAAATCTGATATAAATATTGAAGTGATCACCGATGAAAACAAGGTTCCTGAAGAAATTTATTGGAGTGCAGAAGATGGTAATATTCATAAAGAAGAGGCTAAAGCATTAATGCTTTCTGTGTGGGATAGCAAATCGCAGGAAACGCTTAGAATCGATCTTTGGACTAAGGAAATGCCGGTAGACGAGATGAAAAAATTCTTTCATCAAACCTTAGTTTCTATGAAAGAGACTTACTATCGCGCTACACAAGATGATAAAATGGCCGATACGATGGGTGACTTTTGTGATTATTTCGCAGAGAAATTAGAAATAACCAAAAAGTAATTGGTTTTCCGTTATTTGTGATATTTAATGATTTTGTCATTCCGGACCTGCCCGCCGGCGAGGCAGGCTTGATCCTCAATCTCATAGAGATTTATAAAACCATACTTTGAGGATGAGATCCTGAATCAAGTTCAGGGTAACGGTAGCTCGTTATGCATGACTCATTATGGACATTCAAAAAAGTAATTTTGCATAAGAAACTCATCTTTGTATATAATGCAAATTCGGGGACTTGGAATTCGGTTTTAGATTCGGCTCATAAGATTTTGAAACCAGAAACCTATTCCTGTAAACTTTGTGCTGTAACTCATGGTTTGGCTGGAGAAAAGAAAGTTTGGAAAAACTATCGAAAATCGTCGAATTTCGATATGGATTTTTATCATAAAGATGAGTTTCTAAATACTTTTGCTTCAAAATATTTACTGAAGTTTGATTTTCCGGCGATACTTTTTGCTGAAAATGGAGATCTACAGGTGCTAATTTCAGCAAAGGAATTTAATGAGATTTCTTCCGTAGAAAAATTGATCGAAATTATCGAAAATCGAGTTTGAATTTTAGTGGATTATTCAAGCTCAAATTACCGAAGCTTGTTCTGAAATCGCGAGATTTAATTGTAACTGATTTTAACCAGAGTTAGCTTACTCGGTAACTTCGTTGTTAAGATTGTCGATAAATTCGAGGATGTCTTCTCCGCCGGTTTTTGCAGTAGAAGATGTGACAAAAAAATGCGGCATTTGTTCCCAAAACTGAAGCATTTCCTGCTGGTAATTCTGGATGTTTTTCTCTAACTCTTTAGGCTTCAATTTATCTGCTTTGGTAAAGATCATGCAAAATGGGATCGCATGTTCGCCTAGCCATTGCATAAATTCCATGTCGATAGGCTGTGGTTTATGACGACTATCGATCAAAACAAAAGCACAAACCAATTGCTTGCGTTCTTCGAAATAATTGGTGATAAATTTCTGAAATACTCTTTTAGCAGATTTCGAAACTTTAGCATAACCATAACCCGGTAGATCGACAAGGTGCCAGTTCTTATTGATCAGGAAATGATTGATAAGCTGGGTTTTTCCTGGTTTTGCAGAGGTTTTTGCCAGACTTTTACGACCGGTAAGCATATTTATTAATGAAGATTTTCCCACATTACTACGCCCAATAAAAGCATATTCTGGTAATGGGCTGTTTGGGCATTTAGAAACTTTAGAGTTGCTAATTACAAATTCAGCAGTATTGATCTTCATCGCTATATTTTTAGAAATTTCTTTTCGTTAACCAGTCAGATAATAACTCGTTAAAAAGATCTGGATGTTCCATCATGGCAGCGTGGCCACATTTGTCTACCCAATAAAGGTCTGAATCTGGTAGAAGTCGGTGAAAATCTTCAGCAACTTCAGGCGGAGTGACATTGTCGTTCTTTCCCCAAATGATACAGGTAGGAGTAGTCATTTTTGGTAGATCCTTGGCCATATTGTGTCTAATAGCACTTTTTGCAATGGCTAAGGTTTTTACCAGTTTATTGCGATCACCAACCGTTTCATAAACATCGTCTACAATTTCTTTAGTAGCAACCGCAGGGTCGTAAAATACGTTTTGGGCTTTCTTTTTTATAAATTCGTAATCACCACGACGCGGGTAACTTTCGCCCATTGCATTTTCGTAAAGACCAGAGCTTCCTGTGATCACAAGACCTTTTACGATTTCTGGATAAAGTTTAGTTGTTAACAGTGCGATATGCCCACCTAGGGAATTTCCTAATAGAATAACTTCGTTTAAACCTTTAAAATCTACAAACTCCTTCAAATATTTAGCGAAAGTTCCAACACTTGTTTTAAGAAGGGACATAGAATAAAGCGGAAGTTCTGGGATTAAGACTTTATATCCTTTGGAAGGGAAATAATCTACTACTCCGTCAAAATTACTTAGGCCGCCCATAAGTCCGTGTAAAATAACTATCGGAGTTCCTTCGCCTATCTCTAAATATGTGAATTTTCCCTCTTTCCTTAAATTATTTTTCATTGATACCCTTTGCGGTTAGCAATCGCAAATATAGCGATTTCATTACAAGTATAATCATTTTTGCGCAATAGCAAAGTGATTACCGGTTTTGAATAATAATTCTGAAGACAATTAGAAGGTGGGAGTTTTAACACAATTTTATACGAAAAAATAAACTCTTGGAACCGAAGAGAATAGCCCTATTTAAAAGTGTTTCAGCTAAATACGGTGGAAAAACTTATCAACAATGTGGTAGGAAGTGGTAAAAAGTGGTAATATTTTCAATATATTTGATTTTGTAAAGCAAATTTGTGGTAAATCTTATTGGAACATACGAGTGTAAAGTTGACACTAAGGGTAGGCTAATGGTGCCTTCAGCCCTTAAGAAACAGCTTATGCCTATGCTTCAGGAAGGTTTTGTGATTAAAAGAGCTGTCTTTCAGTCTTGTTTAGAGTTGTATCCCATGGAAGAGTGGAATAAACTTATGCAACGAATGAACAAACTTAATCGCTTTAAAAAGAAAAACAACGACTTTATTCGAAGATTCACCGCTGGTGTAAAGACCGTAGAGGTAGATGGAAATGGCAGGTTGCTTATTCCAAAAGACCTTGTTGGTTTTGCAGGTATTAAGAAAGAGATAGTGCTTTCTTCAGCAATCAATATTGTGGAAATCTGGGATAAAGATAAGTACGAAGAAACAATCGAGGCTGCAAGCGATGATTTTGCAGATCTGGCAGAAGAGGTAATGGGAATAGATGATTTCGATGTTGATGGAATATCATAATCCGGTATTATTAAAGGAGTCTGTAGACGGTTTGAATATCAAACCCAATGGCGTGTATGTAGATGTCACATTTGGTGGCGGTGGTCACTCACGCGAAATTTTAAGCAGGCTGGGTGAACAGGGGAAACTTTTTGCTTTCGATCAGGATACCGATGCTTTACAAAATAAGATAGATGATCCTCGCTTTATACTCATCAATGAAAATTTTAGATTCTTAAAGCGATTTTTGAGGTTTTATGGTATTAAAAAAGTAGATGGAATTTTAGGTGATTTTGGAGTTTCCTCGCATCAGTTTAATGAAGCAGAACGAGGTTTTTCTACTCGATTTAATGCTAAACTCGATATGCGAATGGACCAGGGGAGCTCTCTTAGTGCTTACCAGGTTATAAATGAATATGAAGAAGAGCAATTAAAAAGTTTATTCTATCAATATGCCGATCTAAAAAATGCTCCAAAATTAGCAAGAATCATCGTTGCTGAGCGAAAAAATAATCTAATCGAAAATAGTGAAGATTTAAATGAACTTTTAAAGCCTCACTTATTTAAAGGAAAAGAGAATAAAATTTTAGCGCAGATCTACCAGGCAATTCGCATAGAGGTGAATCAGGAAATAGAAGTGCTGAAGGAATTTTTATTGCAAACGGAAGAAATAGTGCTTAAAAATGGGAGAATCAGTTTGATCTCTTACCACTCGTTAGAAGATCGTTTGGTGAAAAGATATATAAGAAGCGGACTTTTTGAAGGGGAGCCAGAAAAAGATTTCTACGGAAATATTTCTGTGCCCTTTAAAAAGGTAGGTGGGTTAATCGTACCATCTAAAGAAGAGATTAGCGAAAATAATAGAGCGCGAAGTGCGAAATTAAGAATAGCCAAAAAGCTATAAAACCAGAATCGATCTATGAAGAAAGGTTTTTACAATATTCTTAAAGCCAATTTTTTGATTAACGAAGACGCCTTTAAAAACTGGCGTTTTATCGTATTCTGCACTGTTTTGGCCATCATTATGATTGCCAGCTCGCATAGCGCAGAGCGTAAAGTGCATGAAATAGCACGATTACACGAAGAAGTTTTAGAATTAAGAAGCGAGTTTTTAGAAGGGCGTTCTAATTTGATGAAAATCAAAATGGAATCTACTGTTACCAACGAGATGAAAAAAATAGGGATTGGTCCTTCAGATATTCCACCATATAAATTAAGAGTAAAAGTTAGCGAGTAGTTGTATGGCAACAACCGATAAAGGCATATTAAACAGGTTATATTTTGTTGCAGGATGCATGTTCATCTTTGCGATAGCTGTTGGTGTGAAGCTAATGGATATTCAGTTTATAGAAGGAGAACATTATAAACAACTTTCAGAAGAGCGTGTTTATCGAAATTTCACTATTCCTGCAAACCGAGGGAATCTTTATGATTCTAACGGAAGTCTTTTAGCAGCTTCTGTTCCTAAATACGATATCAGGTTTGATGCAGTTACTGTTTCAGATGAAGATTTCGAGGAGAATGTTTTAGCACTTTCCAAAGAACTTTCTAAAATGCTGGGCAATACTTCCTCATATTATGTACATAAATTAAGAACAGCCAGAGCGCATAATCAACGATATGTTTTAATAACTCGTGGTCTTGGATATTCAGAATATATGAAGATCAAGACGTTCCCAATTTTCAATCTAGGAGCTTACAAAGGCGGACTTATAGTAGAACAGCGTACGGTGAGAGAGCATCCACTTGGGAAAATGGCCGAGCGTACCGTTGGATACGAGAGACAGGATGACGAAGGTTATTTTACAAGAGTTGGTTTAGAAGGTGCTTTTGGTCCTTATTTAAGAGGAACAGATGGGCATCGTTTAAAACAAAAGATAGCTAAAGGACAGTGGAAGCCAATTAGCGATAATAATGAAGTTGAGCCTAAAGATGGTTATGATGTGATTTCTACCATCGATGTAAATATTCAGGATATTGCGCATCATGCTCTATTAAAACAGCTTGAAGATTTTGAAGCTGAACATGGTACCGTAATCGTAATGGAAACCGCAACAGGCGAGATCAAAGCCATGTCTAACCTTGGTCGTACAAATGAAGGGACCTATTACGAAAAAAGAAATTATGCGGTTTACGAAGCGCATGAGCCGGGATCTACTTTCAAGTTAATGGCGATGGTAGCCGGTTTAGAAGATGGTGTGATTGATACTAACCAAGTTGTGGATACAGAAAATGGCGTTGTTCGGTTCTACGGAAGAGCGGTACGTGATTCTCATCATGGTGGCTACGGCAAAATTTCCGCAGCCAGAGCTTTCGAAGTTTCATCGAATACAGCTTTTACAAAAATGATCACGCAGGGATATAAAAATAACCCTGAGAAATTTGTAGATCGATTAGACGATATGGGTGTTACCCGTAAAATTGGTCTGGAGATAAAAGGAGAAGGAACTCCTAGAATTCCGCATCCAGATGATAAAGGTTGGAATGGTTTAAGTCTGCCTTGGATGGCCTTTGGTTACGGCGTTGCTATTACTCCGTTGCAAACTCTGGCTTTTTACAATGCCATCGCTAATGATGGTGAAATGGTGAAACCTCGTTTTATCAAAGAAGTAAAAGAGTGGGATAAGACTATCGTAAAAATGGATCGAGAAGTTATCAATCCTGCGATCTGTTCTTCAGAAACTGCAAAAAAAGTTCGCGAGATGATGAAGAATACCGTAAAACGCGGTACAGCAGCGAATATTTATACACCTAATTTTTCTATGGCGGGAAAAACAGGAACCTGCCAAACCGAATATTGGATAGAGCCGGGAAGATATATAGCGTCTTTTGCAGGATATTTTCCGGCAGATAATCCTAAGTATTCATGCATTGTTGTAGTGCATAAGCCTAAAAGAAGTAAAGGCTATTACGGTAATATCGTAGCGGCACCTGTTTTTAAAAGAATAGCACAGAAAATTTATACCGATACTCCTATTATGGACGAGCTTCCTTCTTTAGAGGTTGAAAGCGAAATAGTAGAACAGGATTTCGAACAATATTATACCAAGGTTCAGGGAGAAAAAGTGGTGATGCCTAATGTAAAAGGAATGCCGGCAATGGATGCTATCCCGCTTTTAGAGAACCTAGGATTAAAAGTACAGGTTAATGGTGATGGCATTGTTAGAAGTCAGTCGATCACCGCGGGCCAAAAAATAAAAAGTAATCAAAAAGTAAATCTGAAGTTAAGTTGAAAATACTTAAGGACATATTATATAAAGTAAGGATGGAATCTGTAGTGGGAAACACTGCAGTAGCTATTAATACTATTCATTTCGATTCGAGAAAAGTTGAAATGAACGATGTCTTTGTAGCAATTACAGGTACGATTTCCAACGGGCACGATTTCATTGAAAAAGCGATTAATAAGGGAGCCTTGGTGATTATTTGTGAAGAGCTTCCGGCTAATATCGTGAATGGGGTTACTTATGTTCAGGTGGTCAATTCTAAGGAAGCTTTAGCATATATGGCTGCTAACTTCTATGGCAATCCTTCAGATAAACTCAAATTGGTTGGAGTTACCGGTACTAATGGTAAAACAACCATAGCTACTTTATTGTATGATTTATTTACCAAAGCCGGCTTTAAAGTTGGTTTACTTTCAACAGTGAAAGTAATGGTAGGAGATAAATTATATGATGCGGTACGCACAACACCAGATTCGTTAACCATCAATTACTATTTAGCTGAAATGAACGAAGAAGGTGTAGAGTATTGCTTTATGGAAGTAAGTTCTCATGGAATCGATCAGCACCGTACAACTGGATTAGAATTTGCTGGCGGAATTTTCACCAATCTTAGCCATGATCATTTAGATTATCATAATAGTTTTGCAGAATATCGTGATGTGAAAAAGCGGTTTTTTGATGAATTGCCAGCTTCAGCATTTGCATTGACCAATGTAGATGATAAGAATGGCGAGGTGATGCTGCAAAACACCAACGCGAAGCAATATACCTACGGACTTAAGAACTATGCTGATTATAAAGCGCAGATCCTTGAGAATCAATTTACAGGATTATTACTGAAGATCAACGATCAGGAAGTATGGTCTCGGTTAATCGGAAGCTTCAACGCTTACAATATTTTGGCGATTTATGCCGCTGCGGAATTACTTGGATTAGAAACCATAGAAAACCTCAAGTTTATAAGTGAGCTTCATTCTGTAAATGGACGCTTTCAATATTTCATTTCTTCCGAAGAAAAAATTACCGCAATTGTAGATTACGCACATACCCCAGATGCATTAAAAAATGTGTTAGAGACCATCAATGCGATTAGAACAAAAAATGAAGAACTAATTACTGTTGTTGGTTGTGGTGGTGATAGAGATCGAACCAAAAGACCAAAAATGGGACATATCGCTTCGGCTTTAAGTTCTAAAGTGATCTTTACAAGTGATAATCCAAGAACTGAAGATCCAGATGCTATTATTGAAGAAATAGAAAAAGGGGTAGAACCTCAAAATTTTAATAAAACAGTTTCAGTAACTAATAGAAAACAAGCGATCAAAACCGCTTGCCAAATGGCGAAAGCCAACGATATTATTTTAATCGCAGGAAAAGGTCATGAAACCTACCAGGAAGTTGATGGTGAAAAACATGATTTTGATGATTATAAGATCGTGAGTGAATTTTTAAAACAGCTAAAAAAGTAACGCCAAAAGGCAGAATATAAGGATATGCTTTATTATTTATTTCAATTTTTAGAAGATAAATACCAGTTCCCGGGAGCTCAGTTGTTTGAATATCTTTCTTTCCGTTCGGCTATGGCTATACTTTTATCGCTGTTAATCTCTACAATTTACGGGAAGCGAATAATTAACTATTTGCAAACCAAACAAATTGGGGAAAGTGTAAGGGAGCTTGGTTTGCAAGGGCAAACCGAAAAAGCCGGCACTCCAACAATGGGAGGAATTATCATCATAATTTCAACCTTGATACCGGTGTTGCTATTGGCCAAATTAGAGAATATTTATGTGATTTTATTGATTATCACTACCATTTGGATGGGCGCCATTGGTTTTTTGGATGATTATATAAAAACATTTAAAAAAGATAAGGAAGGCTTGCCAGGTAAGTTTAAAATTCTTGGACAGGTTGGTCTTGGTTTGATCGTTGGAAGTATCATGTATTTTCACGATGGAATTACCATAAAGGAAAAGTCGAATCCTGAAGAAGCTATTTCCCAGGAAATGATGTTAGGGGCTAATGATCTTCCAGAAATGGGGCCAGAGCAAAAAACACTTACGACAACCATTCCTTTTGTAAAAGATAATGAATTTGATTACTCGAAGATCATCTCCTGGATAAACCCAGATTTGGCAAAATACGCCTGGATTATTTTTATCCCAATTGTGATCTTTATAGTTACAGCGGTTTCAAACGGAGCGAATCTAACTGATGGAATCGACGGACTTGCCGCAGGATCTTCAGCAATCATTGTGCTAACATTGGGCATTTTTGCATGGGTTTCTGGTAATATCATTTTTTCAGATTACCTGAATATAATGTACATCCCTCGTTCCGGAGAAATGACGATTTACATAACGGCATTTGCAGGAGCATTAGTCGGTTTTCTATGGTATAACACCTATCCGGCCCAGGTTTTTATGGGAGATACGGGGAGTTTAACTATTGGAGGAATTATTGCTGTTTTAGCAATTGCTTCTAGAAAAGAATTATTGATACCTATTTTATGCGGAATTTTCTTAGTAGAGAATCTATCTGTTATGCTACAGGTATCCTGGTTTAAATACACTAAAAAGAAATTTGGCGAAGGGCGCAGGATTTTCCTGATGTCTCCTTTGCATCATCACTACCAAAAGAAAGGGCATCATGAAAGTAAGATCGTTGTTCGGTTTTGGGTAGTGGGTATTTTCCTGGCCATTTTAACCATTGTGACACTTAAACTTCGATAAAAGTTGAGTAAGAAAATTGTCATACTTGGTGGTGGAGAAAGCGGTGTTGGTACTGCGATCTTGGCGAAGAAAGAAGGCTATAAGATTTGGCTTTCAGACAAAGGAAAAATTAAAGAAAAATATAAAAAGGTTCTTGAATATCTTGAAATAGACTGGGAGGAAGAAAAGCATACCGAATCGCAGATTTTTGATGCTGATGTGGTGATGAAAAGTCCGGGTATTCCAGATACGGTGCCAATGATAAAAGCACTAAGAGAAAAGGGGATTCCTGTAATTTCTGAAATAGAATTTGCTGCGGAATACACCAGTGCGGTAATTGTTGGGATCACCGGAAGTAACGGAAAAACCACGACCACAAAATTAACCGATCATCTATTGAATGATGCTGGTTTAAATGTAGGAATGGCCGGTAATGTAGGAGATAGTTTTGCGAAACAGGTGGCAGAAACAAATCCAGCTTACTATGTGTTAGAACTTAGTAGTTTTCAGTTAGACGGGATTGAAAAGTTTAGACCGCATATTGCGATTTTAACCAATATCACTCCAGATCATTTAGATCGATATGATTATAAATTCGATAATTATATCGAAGCTAAGTTCAGGATAACAAAGAATCAAACAAAGGACGATTATTTTATTTACGACGCAGATGACGAAGTTATTACGAGCTGGCTAAAAAACAACAAAATTGAGGCGCAGTTACTGCCATTTTCGCTGGAGAGAAAGTTAGAGAATGGTGCATATTTAGAAAATGATACAATTATTATAAAGACAGAAAATACAGAGTTTACTATGGCTACTTCAGATTTAACATTACAAGGTAAACACAATACGAAGAACGCAATGGCAGCTGCTACAGTGGCAAAGCTTTTAAAAATAAGAAAGAATACGATCCGTGAAAGTATGGAAAGCTTTCAGGGTGTAGAACATCGCTTAGAAAAAGTGCTTAAGATCAATAATGTGCAATACATCAACGATTCTAAAGCAACAAATGTTAATGCTACTTATTATGCTTTAGAAAGTATGGAAGGGCAAACCGTTTGGATCTTAGGAGGTGTAGATAAAGGAAATGTTTACGACGAACTTTTGCCATTGGTGAACGAAAAAGTAAAAGCAATTATTTGCCTAGGAGTAGATAATACCAAGATCATTAATTCTTTTGGGAATTGTGTTGAAACAATGATGGAAACACAAAGCATGAATGAAGCTGTGAAAATGGCGTATAGACTTTCTGAAAAAGGAGATACAGTTTTACTTTCTCCAGCCTGTGCTAGTTTCGATCTTTTTGAGAATTACGAAGATCGCGGAAGACAGTTTAAAGAAGCAGTAAGAAATTTATAGAATATCGGCAAAATTAAGCTGAGAGAGCGAAATGGGGAACATTTTTGCAAATATTAAAGGAGATAAGGTAATCTGGGCTACTGCCGGGCTACTGGCGATATTTTCATTTTTGCCGGTGTACAGCGCGAGTAGTAACATTGCTTACCTATATGGTGATGGGAGTACTTTTAAATATTTGATCGTTCATTTTTTCCATTTGTTATTAGGCTTTTGTGTGATGTTCGCAGCGCATAAAGTGCCTTATCGTTACTACAAGGGATTATCGATCATAATGCTGCCAGTAGTAATTGTATTGTTGATCTATACAATGGCTCAGGGAACGGTGATCGATGGGGCAAATGCTAGTAGATGGATTAGGATTCCGGTCTTAGGAGTTACGTTTCAGTCATCTACGTTTGCAGCAGTAGTTTTAATGATCTATGTGGCGAAATATATGTCTAGGATCACCGAGAAAAAAATCACTTTTAAAGAGACAATTTTACCACTTTGGGTGCCCGTAGGTTCAGTATTAATGTTAATTTTGCCGGCCAATTTTTCGACAACTGCGATCATTTTTGCTATGGTTTTGGTTCTCATGTTTTTAGGTGGTTATCCTATAAAATATCTGGCTGCGGTGGTGTTCGCCGGAGTAATTTTATTCGGAATTTTTGTTTTGGCAGCGAAGGCATTTCCTGGAATTTTACCTAACAGGATCGATACCTGGGCGAGTAGGATAGAGAATTTTACAAACGACGAAGATACTGAAGCAGATTATCAAATCGAAAGAGCAAAGATAGCCATCGCAAGAGGTGGTATTGCAGGAACAGGGATTGGAAAAAGTGTGCAGCGAAATTTTTTACCGCAGTCTTCTTCAGATTTTATCTACGCGATAATTGTTGAAGAAATGGGCTTAATTGGTGCGTTTGGAGTGATGTTAGCCTATTTAATGATCTTGTTTAGGATCATCATCGTAGCGACCAAAGCAAATACTGTTTTTGGAAAACTATTGGTAATGGGAGTAGGTATTCCAATTATTTTTCAGGCATTGGTAAATATGGCGGTTGCAGTGGAATTATTTCCGGTAACCGGGCAAACATTACCGTTGGTGAGTAGTGGTGGTACATCGATTTGGATGACCTGTATGTCACTAGGGATTATTCTTAGTGTAAGTGCGAAAAGAGAAGAAGAAAAAGAATTCGAAGAAGCTGAAAGAAATGCCGAGGACGAAAATCCTTTGGATATTTTAAGCGAAGCAATATGAGTAAAGATCTACGTATCATATTATCTGGTGGAGGAACGGGTGGTCATATTTACCCGGCTATTGCTATTGCCGATGAGGTAAAGCGACGCTATCCCGATGCTAGGATCAAGTTTGTGGGTGCGCAGGATAAAATGGAGATGGAAAAAGTGCCGCAGGCCGGTTACGAGATCGAAGGGCTTTGGATTAGCGGTTTGCAGCGAAAGTTAACGCTTAAAAATCTAATGTTTCCATTCAAATTACTGAATAGCATTAGTAAATCCAGAAAGATCATAAAAGATTTTAAACCGAATGTTGCCATTGGTACAGGAGGATTTGCAAGCGGACCTTTATTACATGTTGCTAATAAAAAGGATATACCAACCTTGCTTCAGGAGCAAAACTCATTTCCTGGGATCACCAATAAGATTCTGGCGAAAAGAGCAAATGTGATATGTGCGGCTTATGATGAAGTGAAGCGATTTTTTCCGCAGGAAAAAGTAAAAAAAACAGGAAATCCGGTACGCCAGGATTTATTGGATATTGATACCAAAAGAATAGAAGCACAAAAGTTTTTTAATCTGGATTCCGATAAAAAAACAGTGCTGGTTCTTGGTGGTAGTTTAGGAGCAAGAAGAGTGAATCAATTAATCGCCCAACATGCCGATCGATTAAAGCAAGAAAATATTCAGTTGATCTGGCAATGCGGTAAATTATATTACGAAGATTACAAAACTTATACTGAAGGAACTGTTCAGGTTCATCAGTTTTTAAACAAAATGGATTTGGCTTATGCGGCAGCGGATGTGATTATTTCAAGAGCCGGTGCAGGTAGTGTTTCAGAGCTTTGTATTGTTGGAAAACCGGTAATTTTTATTCCGTCTCCCAATGTAGCAGAAGATCACCAAACCAAAAATGCGATGGCTGTGACAAAAAACGATGCGGCCATCACCATTGGTGAAACCGAGCTGGATGAAAAGTTTGAAAATATCTTTTTCGATTTGCTGAATAATGAAACCCGGCAAAAAGAATTAGGCGAAAATATTAAGAAAATGGCCTTGCCAAATGCAACGGCAAATATTGTAGACGAAATAGAAAAACTAATTATCAGAAAAGCCTAGATTGAATAATTTAAGTCACATACAAAACTTTTATTTTATCGGGATTGGCGGTATTGGGATGAGTGCGTTGGCGCGCTTCTTTAAATCTCAGGGCAAAAATGTAGCCGGTTACGATAAAACAGCTTCAGTGCTTACCAAAGAACTGGAAGCTGAAGGGATTTTGGTGACTTTTAAAGATGATATTAGTGAAATTCCGCAGCAATTTAAAGACTCAGAAAAAACACTTGTAGTTTATACTCCAGCTGTTCCTAAAGAAAATACGCTTTATCAGTATTTCGTAGCAGAACAATTCGTTCTGAAAAAACGTTCTGAAGTGCTTGGCTTAATAAGTAGCGATCGTTTCACGCTTGCTGTGGCCGGGACTCACGGTAAAACTACAACAACGGCAATTTTAGGCCATTTATTAAAAGAAACCAATGCGCCGGTAACGGTATTTTTGGGTGGAATAAGCGAAGATATTCAAAGTAACTTGATTCTTAAAGGCGATGAAGTTATCGTTGCTGAAGCAGATGAATTTGATCGTTCTTTTCTTCATTTGTCACCAAATATCGCAGCTATAAATTCGATGGATGCAGATCATCTGGATATCTATGGCGTAAACGAACATCTGCAAGCTTCATTTAAAGCTTTTGCAGATCTACTTCCTGAAGATGGGACGCTTTTCGTTAAAAACGGACTTCCACTTAAAGGAAAAACAATTGGAATTGAGGATGATGCTGATTTTTCAGCAATCAATATAAAAATAATAGGAGGGAGTTATCATTTTGATCTTAAAACTCCTACAAAAATTATTGAAGGATTTATTCTTAACCTACCAGGCAGACATAATGTCTTAAACGCTGTAACAGCTCTGGCTATGGCGCTGGAATATGGCTCCCCAACCAACCAGTTAAGCCAGGCGTTACAGAGTTTTAAAGGAATAAGAAGGCGCTTTTCATATAAGATTAAAACTGAAGAATTGGTTTTGATCGATGATTATGCGCATCATCCGGCAGAAATAGATGCTGTGTTTGGAGCGGTAAAAGAATTATATCCTAAAAAGCCGAATTTGGTCATTTTTCAGCCTCATTTATATAGCAGAACCAGGGATTTTGCAGATGATTTTGCTGAAAAACTAGCTCAATTCGATGAGATCATGCTTATGGATATCTATCCGGCCCGTGAAAAGCCAATAGAAGGAATAGATTCTGAGTGGTTATTAGGGAAAATCGATAATCCAAAAAAGCACTTAGTAAAAAGAGAAGAATTATCGGCCAAAATCGCTAAAACTAAGGCTAAAGTTATTTTGATGCTTGGAGCCGGAGATATAGGAAATGAAGTTGAAACCGTAAAAACAGCATTGGAAGATGAAATCTAAATTAGGTTACATAAAGTTCGTGCTTTTGCTGGCTTTGGTTGCTTTTCTATATGGTTTTGCAGAAAAAAGACATAGCCAACGAAAATTGGATGGTACAGAAGTTCATTTTACAGACAACGAAAACCTGTATGTTACTGTAGATGCGGTTAATAAGTTGTTGATACAAAATGAAGAGGCTAACGAAAACCTGGGACAAGAAACTTTAGATTTGAATAAGGTAGAGATGCTTCTTAACAGTCACGATATGATAGAGAATGCCGAGGTTTTCTTAAAATTGAACGGAAAACTCTCTGCAATTGTGAGCCAGCGTAAACCTATTGGGAGAGCCGTAGGTAATACTTCATTTTACCTGGATAAAAATGGAGAGGTGATGCCACTTTCAGAAAATTTTTCGGCAAGGGTACCTCTTATGTTAGGTTTCAATGAAACTAATATTTTAAAGGCTTATCCATTGGTGAGCTATATAAAAAATGATAGTTTTTTACAGAAGCATATTACTACAATACATCGTTTGGCAAATGGGCGCTACGAGCTTAAGCTGCGTAAAGCTGGTTTTACGGTGTACTTTGGAGAAGTGAAAAATATTGAGCTGAAATTCAATAATTTCAAGGCATTTTATAAAAAAGCATTAAAAGATAAAAAGTTAGATACCTATAAAAAAGTGAATCTACAGTTTGGTAATCAGGTTGTATGCACTAAAAAGTAAGATATGGAGCAAAACGATATTGCAGTAGGATTAGATATAGGGACGACAAAGATTGTTGCCATGATTGGCAAGAAGAATGAGTACGGCAAAGTAGAGATCGTTGGGATTGGTAAATCCAGAAGTCTGGGTGTGCACCGTGGTGTGGTAAATAACATCACGCAAACCATTCAATCTATACAACAGGCCATTCAGGAAGCTGAAGCAGATTCTGGACAAAAAATTAAAGATGTAGTTGTAGGGATTGCCGGGCAACATATTAGAAGTTTGCAGCATAGTGATTATATCACAAGGCCAAACCCTGAAGAAGTTATTGATGCTGAAGATATTCATAGTTTATGCAATCAGGTTCATAAACTGGTTATGTTACCTGGGGAAGAAATAATTCATGTACTTCCGCAGGAATATAAAGTAGATGGGCAGGCTGAAATTAAAGAGCCTATCGGGATGTATGGTGGTCGCCTTGAAGCAAATTTTCACGTGGTTGTAGGCCAGGTTTCTTCAATAAGAAATATTGGTAGATGTGTAAAAAGTGCAGGTTTAGACCTTTCAGCAGTAACATTAGAGCCTTTGGCATCTGCAAATGCAGTGCTTAGCCAGGAAGAAAAAGAAGCAGGTGTAGCACTTATCGATATAGGTGGTGGTACTACAGATCTTGCAATTTTTAAAGACGGAATTATTAGACATACAGCAGTAATCCCTTTTGGAGGAAATGTGATTACTGAGGATATAAAAGAAGGTTGTTCGATCATCGAAAAGCAGGCAGAATTGCTAAAGATCAAATTTGGATCGGCATGGCCAGGAGAAAATAAGGATAACGAGATCGTTTCTATTCCCGGATTACGAGGAAGAGAGCCAAAAGAAATTACCCTTAAAAATCTTTCGAAGATCATTCATGCCCGTGTGGTAGAAATTATCGAGCAGGTTTATCTGGAGATAAAAAATTATGGTCACGAAGATCAAAAGAAAAAGCTTATTGGCGGGCTTGTGTTAACCGGTGGCGGAGCGCAGTTAAAGCATCTTAAGCAATTAGTAGAGTATATAACAGGAATGGATACCAGGATTGGTTTTCCTAACGAACATCTGGCAGGAAATAATGATTCTGAAACTACCAGCCCAATGTATGCAACAGCAGTTGGATTGGTGATGAATAGTTTAGAGACTAGCAAAAGTAGTTTTCAGGAAGAAGCCGTTCTTAAAGAGAAAGAACCAGAGCCATTGCCGGTAGATGAAGAAGGAGAGGCAGAGCGAGAAGAACCGCAAGTACAGGTAGAACAGCCTAAGCCCAGAAAAAGTATTTTCGATAAATGGGCAGAAAAGTTCAAAGATTTTTTAGATAACGCAGAGTAATACATAGCACAATAGAGAACCAGTAAAATTGAATTTATGAGCAACACAGAATTCGGAGACATTTCATTCGATTTACCTAAAAATCAATCGAACGTCATCAAAGTTATTGGTGTAGGTGGTGGCGGTAGTAATGCTATTAACCACATGTTTCAACTAGGGATTAAAGGAGTAGATTTTGTAATCTGTAATACTGATGCGCAGGCATTAGAAAACAGTACTGTTCCTAATAAGATCCAGTTGGGAGTTAGCCTTACCGAGGGACTTGGAGCAGGAGCAAATCCTGAAATTGGAGAACAGGCCGCAGTAGAAAGTTTTGATGAGATAAAAAACATGCTCGATGTGAATACCAAAATGGTATTTATCACTGCGGGTATGGGAGGTGGTACCGGTACAGGTGCTGCACCAGTGATCGCAAAACAGGCCAAAGAAATGGATATTCTTACGGTAGGGATCGTAACTATTCCTTTTCAGTTTGAAGGTAGAATGAGAAATGAACAGGCTCAAAAAGGAGTTGAAAAGCTTAGGTCTCATGTAGATTCTCTAATTGTGATCAATAACAATAAACTTCGTGAAGTTTATGGAAACTTAGGTTTTAAAGCCGGTTTCTCTAAGGCAGATGAAGTTTTAGCTACTGCTTCTCGTGGTATTGCTGAAGTAATTACCCATCACTACACACAAAACATTGACCTTAGGGATGCAAAAACGGTGTTGAGTAATAGTGGTACTGCGATCATGGGATCTGCATCTGCTTCAGGAGCAAATAGAGCTCAGGATGCAATCGCTAAAGCTTTAGATTCTCCATTACTAAACGATAATAAGATTACCGGTGCTCAAAATGTATTGCTATTAATTGTTTCCGGTTCCGAAGAAATTACTATAGACGAGATTGGTGAAATCAACGATCATATTCAGGGTGAAGCTGGTCATAGTGCCAATATTATTATGGGTGTTGGTGAAGATGAAGCCTTAGAAGGTGCTATTTCTGTAACCATTATTGCTACTGGTTTTAATGTAGAGCAGCAGGATGAAATCACTAATACCGAAACTAAAAAAATCATCCATACACTAGAGGATGAACAAAAAGCGGAGCATGAGTTCCCTTCAGATCGTGGAAATACTGGATCTTTTACCGAGTTACCTTTGCCAGAAGAAAATAAAGAGCCAGAGCCACCAAAGAAGATCGTTCATACTTTAGATGAAAATATGGATGAGGTAGAACCTTCGAAACCTGAAGTTCCAAAAGCTCAGGTGGCACCAGAGGTGAAGCCACAGGTAAACGAAGTTCCTAAAGCTGAAGTTAAACCAGCACAAGCTGCTCCTGCTAAAGATCCAGACCTTTATACGCCACCTTCAGCTTATAACATGGATGTGTTCTATGACGATGTTAATCCTGAAGATTTCGTGATCAATGATACGAATGCGGGAGTTGAAGAAGTTGAAGCTGCGGAAGAAGAAAATAATGATGAAGATCAATTTATGTTCACTTTTGATTTTCCTGTCAATCAGGAGAATAAAAAGCCAGAACCACCAAAAGCTGAAACTCCAAAGCCAGAAGTAAAAGAAGAGCCTAAGCAGGAACCGGTAAAAAGACACGTTTTAAATACCGAGGATGCTGAAGAGCCTAGTTATGAGGTTAAAAATATTGAAGTAAACGAGCCTGTAGAAGTAATTCCTGCCACAGAACATGTAGCAGATGGTACAGTGAAACGATATAGCCTTGACGATTATATGGAATTCGAGCAGCAATTAGAGAACTCGAAACCAGAAAAAGAGGAAAAAAAGGAAGAGCCTAAAGACGAAACCATAGCTTTCGAAAAGCGTACGGTACAACCAACACCGCAAAAGGAAGAGGAGCAGGACGCAAATCCTTTTAATAATCCAATTCCAGAGCATGTAGTAGAACGTGCAGCAGAGCGTCGTGCTAAAATGAAGGAATTCAATTATAAGTTTAGAAGCAATGCTTCGCAGATCGAAGAGATCGAAAAGCAGCCAGCTTATAAAAGAGCCGGAATTAATTTAGATAGCGCTAATCACGGTGAGAGTAAAATGTCTAGAACAACTTTGGGACAGGACGAAAATAATGATCTTCAGTTTAGAAGAAATAATTCGTTCTTACATGATAATGTAGACTAGATAACCAATCTTTATAAATGTAAGAAAGGAGGCTTTAAAAGTCTCCTTTTTTATTTCCAGCTAATCAGGTAATTCGAATTATTTTAAAATCAGTTACAATGATTTTAAGTATACAGCATAATAACGGGATAGGGATAGACAGTATTGAAATTAATTGCTCTCAAAATATAAAGGGTGGTCAACGATAGAAATCATAAAACGATAATCTCAAATTCCTTTTCCATAAGATTCTATATATAAAAAAAAGAGGAGGCAATTTTGCCTCCTCTTTTTTTATTGAAAAACACTATTTCTAGAGTTCTTTTTTATTTTCGGCTTGTATCACATCGGTGTCTTTGCGATATTTTAAAAGGCTAATTCCTGCTAGGAAAAATATAAATCCAATGATACTTAACGCCCAGGGACTTAAAGCCAGGGCTAGACTTCCAAAAATTCCTAATATTCCCATTACAAGTGCAATTGCTCCACCAACGGTTAATATAAGTGCAAAAATCTTAATCATAATTATCGATTTTGGTTAATTGTTGCACTAATTTTATATAATTAACTGATAGTCAGTTTTTAATTAACACATCTTAAGTTTTTTCCTATTGTTTCAATTTATGGTTTTGCGCCATATTTCAATTTGCTTAATGGCTTCAGCTTCGTCTTCCCAGCCTTTTATTTCCAGGCTATTGTCTTTGTCGTAGCTTAAAAACCATAGTTCGATAATGTCTTTAGCTTCGGGATAATTGTTTAGGAAAACTTTATAAGATTCGGCTTTAAAAATTTGATCTTTTTTTAGCGCTGGCACGGCAATGATCTTGTCGTCCTGCTCACCTTCATCGATCAATTTTAAAACAGCAATAGGTTTTATTGGGATGATGTCACCTGTTTTTACAGATTGCCCTAAAATAAGTACATCTAAGGCATCGCCATCTCCACCTTTATTAGGATCTGAATAGGTTGAAGGTATAAATCCGTAATTGCCAGGATAGGGTAAGAATTCTATGATTCTGTCGTTGCCATTTCGCTGATCTGGAATAAATTCCTGAAGTGAATGATCAAACTCGAGTTTAAGGTTGGTGCCTGAAGGTATTTCGACGACGGCTTGATAATTTCCGTCTTCGTCTTTTAAAGCAAGATTCTCATAATCTGGTTTGGTATTACAAGCATAAGCTATAAAAAGGCTGCAGAGTATGAGAATCTTTAATTTTTGCATCATTTATTTTTAATCCCAGTAGATCATAAAATACTTGAATTTAGCGTCATCTGGAATTTGCGATGACCTAATCTTAGTATCGGTATCATAACGCAAACTAGAAGGTAATTCTTTTTTATCTATAGTGATATAAGCATTAATTTCATCTAGAAACACAACGGCCGAACTAATAGTGTTTTCTATTCTCGATATTTTATAGTTTTCAACAATATCTTTAAAAGTACTTTCAGAATTTAAACCTGCTTTTGTTTTAAATCTTGGATCTAAAACTCGAATATAGCCAATAGTGCTTGTGCTGTCGAATTCTTGTGCAGGCTCTAAAATTAGTAAAGCTTCACCACCTTTTTCATAAACCTTAATTTCGTCTGTGGCTCTTAACTGCATTGGTCCGCTGGTTTCTTTTACCAGAGAATCTTCGCGGTATAAAGAGTCTAATTGGTTAATTTTGATATCTTTTTTTAGTTTACCAACCTGTGATGCGGTAATTAAAAAAGGATTGTCTTCATCTTTTTGGCAAGAAGTAAGTATGATGGCAGTTAAAGTGAAAATTGCCAGTAAATGTTTCTTCATAATAATTTGAATTACTTTTCTGTTTAATTTGGCGTATTTGGACTAACGGAAAAAACTGATCTGTGGTATTTTAAAATGAAAAATATACATGAAAAATTATTCCGAAATTCAATCGATTTAGGATTCTAAAAATTTTTATAAAAGTAAGCAATACCTTGTAATTACAGGAAAGGATTTTTTTAGTATGCGCTTAAATTACGGCTGCTTCCAGTAGTTGTATAGTTCCTGCTTCAGCATTAATTTCAGCTTCAATTCCGTTTGGTATCGTGCTGTTATCATCAATATGTCCTATCATTGCTCCGCTAAATGCCGGGATGCTAAGAGGTTTAATGTAATGATCCAAAACTTCCTCTAAAGTTAAACTTCCGTAGCCACTTCCGCCGGGATCACACTCGGTACATTTTCCAAAAACAAAACCTTTAATTTGTTTAAAAACGCCACCAAGTTGTAATTGCGTCATCATTCGATCTACAGCATATACTTTTTCACCAACATCTTCGATATATAGAATTTTATTGCTCCAATCGGAAGGGAAATATTCGCTTCCCATAATTCCTGTTAATACGGAAAGATTTCCGCCTAATAATTGCCCTTTTGCGCTGCCGCCGGTAATGGTACGAGTACGATTTGAAGTCTGAGTAAGATTATCTCCAATTGATTTTGGATTTTCCAGAAGCGGATTTTCTTTATCGAATAAAATAGCTTTAAGATGTGAAACACTGAAGGAATTCCAGGTTGAAACCGCTACCGGCGCATGAAAAGTTACCAAACCTGTTTTTTCGAAAATAGCCGAGTGTAAAGCTGTAATATCGCTATAGCCAATAAAGATCTTGGGATTGGATTTTATCGCTTTGTAATCTAGAAGTTCTAAAATTCTTGCTGAACCCGAGCCGCCACGCAGCGCAATAATTGCATCAACAGATTTATCTTTGAACATCGCATTCAATTCGTCTGCACGCTCTTTATCTGTTCCGGCTAAATGACCATATCGGTTTTTTACAAATTCACCAAACTTTACTTTAAGCCCCATTGCTTCAAAAGATTCTTTTGCGATCTGGTAAGGTTCAGTTTCAAAAATAGCACTGGCCGGGCTTACGATTCCTATAGTATCTCCTTCTTTTAGAGCTTTTGGTTTAATGATGTTTGCGGCCGTATTACTTCCGTAGAAATTAGTGGCAGCGTAAGGACTTAAAGGAATGGCAAGGCTGCTTAGGCCGATATTCTGTAAAAATTTGCGTCTTTGCATGATGAGGTTTTCAAGATTAGTATTGATCGCGAACAGTGGTTAAAATTTCTTCCATAGCTTGTTTTAGCTGCGAAGTAGGCACGGTATAATTACTGTTCATAAAACTAAAATATAAAGTTTTTCCGCTTTTCGTAATTAAGAGTCCGCTTAAGGAATGATTGTTTCTAAGCGTTCCCGTTTTAGCGTAAATATAAGTTTTGTTTGATTTATAGTGATTTTTAAGCGTTCCAGATTCTCCGCCGGCAGGAAGCAGTGATTTGAATTTTTCTTCGCCAATTTCATCAGTGATCTTAGAAATTAGTTTCACAACACTACGAGGGGTAAAAAGATTATATCGCGTTAAGCCAGAGCCATCGTGCCAGTTTATTTTGTCTGGCAGGTCATTGAGTAAATTTTTCTGAGCGTAATTAATGGCGATATCAGTGGCTAAAGTATCTGAAATAATTCCTGCGGAAACCAACAAAAGTTGTTCTGCAATAAAATTATCGCTTTCCTGAAGCATTTTTTTATACAAACTATCTGAAGCTTCATTGTAAATTGTTTGGTCTAGATCTATATTTTCAGGTTTTTGGGGCGAGATCATCACTTCTTTTCTAAGCGTATCGCTTAATAGTTTAGCTGAAGTATATGCTGAAGTAATAAAGGGTACTAATCGAGTGGATGCTTCAGTTCTTTTTTCACTTTTATACCTGAAAATGTTCGAATCGATATCCCGGTAAACTCCGGCGCCTAAACTTTTGGTTTTTTCAGTAGAAATAGAATCATCAAAAACATCTGGAAAGCTTTTCGATGAATTTTGATCTTTTTTGAATTCAAATTCAGCTATATTTCCATAAAGCGGCAAAGCATTTCTTTCCGCAGAATAATAGCTATTATAATCGTCCCACGCCCAGCCTGGCCCAAATTTGGATTCAGTGAAATTTGACGAAAGGAGAAACAATTTTTTATCTGAATTTCGTAAAAAATCGAGTGTTTTTTCAGAATTAAAGTCGGCATAAAGAAATCCGGGATCGCCGGTGCCTTTAAAAATGAGACTGTCGCCGTAAATCGTATATTTTATGCTGGGAATGGAGTCTCCAATAATCTTTAGAGCAGTATAAAACGTAAATAATTTGGTATTAGAAGCCGGAGTGAAATATTTGTCTCCATTTTTATCGAATATCGTCTTGTTGGATTCAGGATCGTAAATCACCAAACCTGCAAAGCCTTGTTTAAAGGCCGGAGAATTTTCAAAAACCCGGTTTACATTTTTTGTGGTTTTTAAAGAAGCACAGCTAAAGCAGGAAATTAGCGAAAGTACAGTTATAAGGTATTTTATTTTTATTTGCATTTTATTTAAACTTAACGTATTTAAAATAAGGAATTTAAGGTCTTTTGTGTTCTGTTTGAATTTTTAATAAAAGTGGTGCTTATCATAGTTTTTTATGTGAAAAAAATCTTAAAATACGTATATTTCTTTCTGTAATCTCAAAATTTAACACAAAAAGGAATGGAGAAAAAATTTACTTTTTTAGCTCTCTTGAGCTTTATGTTTACTACTACCTTTTTTGCGCAAAATCAAATTGTCTCTGGTACAGTGAAAGTCGC
This sequence comes from Zunongwangia sp. SCSIO 43204, assembly GCF_019904275.1. GTDB lineage: Bacteria > Bacteroidota > Bacteroidia > Flavobacteriales > Flavobacteriaceae > Zunongwangia > Zunongwangia mangrovi. The sequence goes on along the minus strand of NZ_CP063204.1, from coordinate 124,114 downwards.
AGAAGATAATATGCCTTTGCCAGGAGTAAATGTTATTGTTAAAGGAACCAGTAATGGTACTGTTACAGACATGCAAGGTAGCTATAGTTTAGAAGTACCGCCAAATTCTATTTTGGTATTTTCAGCAATCGGTTTCGTAAGCCAGGAAATAGAAATTGACGGTCAGGAAGAATTAGACGTGAGTTTGGTTCAGGATACAGAAAGTCTCGATGAAGTTGTGGTAACGGCCTTGGGAATTTCGAGGAACAAAAAGTCCTTAGGTTACGCTACACAGGAAGTCGAGGGAGAAGACTTAAATCTTACTAACCAGCAAAATGTTCTTGGAACTTTGTCTGGAAGAATAGCAGGTGTTCAGGTGACAGGCTCATCTGGGGCTAGTATGGGCGGAACCCAGAAAATTAAAATTAGAGGTGTAAATTCTATTAACGGTGGAGATGAGCCATTGATTGTTATTGATGGAACACCAATATCCAATAGTAATTTTTCTGGGAGTGCAGGTGCAGATTATGGAAATCTGGCACAGGATATAAATCCCAGCGATATAGAATCTGTAAATGTTTTAAAAGGTCCGGCAGCATCAGCACTGTATGGTATTAGGGGACAATATGGTGTGATCATGATCACTACCAAAAAAGGTAAAAAGGGACCAAAAGATGTTAGAGTTCAGGTGAATTCTTCATTAATGTTAGAGTTTGCTGGAAATTTTCTTCCGAAACAAAACATGTATGGTGGGGGATCCAGCCAAACATTTAGGACATTGGCCAACGGTGACCCTTATGTAGATTTAAGTGTTGATGAAAGCTGGGGGCCAAGGATGGATGGTACGCCTGTTCGCCAGGTGTTTAGTTTTTATCCGCAGGATCCTACTTATGGTCAATTAACTCCTTTCATTCCGCATCCAGATAATATTGAAAATTATTATGAAACCGGAGTTAATTTAAATAACGGGGTCACGGTATCTGGAGGAAACGAAAATACGACATACCGTTTGAGTCTTAATGATACAAGAATTGAAGGGATTGAGCCAAATACAGAGTTAAAAAGAAATAATCTAGGTGTTAATGCGAGCCTTGATTTAGCTGAAAATATTACAGTTTCAACAAATATTAATTATGCGAGAAATGATGCTCAAAGACCGGGTCAGGGTTCTGAATATGGAGTAGCATATTTTAACCAGTGGTTTCAAAGAAATCTGGATATGACCAGATTGAAGGATTATATGTATGATGATGGAACGATACTACACTGGAATTTGAGAAGACCAAATTCTGATACTGGTGAAATCACAAATTTTGATCCATTATACTGGAACAATCCTTACTTTAATGCATATGAGAACTTATCAAATGATAGTAGAGATCGATTTTTTGGTGATGTGACATTGAGTTACAATATTTTACCAGAATTAGAGATAAGAGGAGCTATTAGATCAGATATGTATACTCAAAATATCGAAAATCGTACTGCATTTGGTGGTACTGGTTTGCCGGCCTATTCTGTAGGTAAATATCAAAATAAGGAATGGAATTATGAACTACTGGCACAGTACAATAAAAAGTTTGGTGGTATTTCGCTAGACGGAACGCTAGGTGGAAATATCTATAATAGGAATTATTCTTATTTATCGCAGGCAACTGTTGGTGGGCTTTCGGCTCCTGGATTTTACAATATAGATGCTTCGATAGACCGTCCATCGACAACTTCTTATAAATTAGAAAAACAGATACGCAGCCTTTTTGCGATGGTTTCTTTAGGATATTTGGATACTTATTTCTTAGATGCTTCTATTCGGAACGATAATTCTTCGGCGTTGCCAGAAGATAATAATTCCTATTGGTATCCTTCGGTTTCGGGTAGTTTGGTGTTTAGTGAACTTGTTAATTGGGAGGTGCTTTCATTTGGTAAATTTAGAGCAAGTTATGCTCAGGCAGGATCAGACCTGAGTCCATATAGAACTACCGTAGCTTACGGTGTAGGAACTGTGTATAACGGTGTGAACACGCTATATGTACCAGATAATTTAAATAACCCTGATATAGAACCTTCGTTTTCGCATTCTTATGAAACAGGATTAGATCTTCAGTTTTTTGGAAATAGATTAGGTTTAAATTTTACTTATTATAAACAACGAAACAAAAACCAGATCATTAGTTTAGATGTTTCAGGTGCTAGTGGATATGGGTCGAGTACTATTAATGCCGGGCTAATTGAAAATGATGGTATAGAAATAAGTTTATCAGGAAAACCTATTCAATCAAATGATTTTAGCTGGGAGGCTATTTTTAATATTAGCCAAAATAAAAGTGAAGTAGTGGAACTCGCTCCTGGTATCGATGTTTATAATTATGGTTCGACAACTTATTCTAGCGTGAGTAGTTATCTAAATTCTTATGAAGGAAAGCCATTTGGGAGTCTGGTAGGACAGGCTTATCAAAGAGACGAAGCTACTGGAGACATTTTAGTTGATGGAAATGGTATGCCGTTATATACTGACGCGACTTACGATTTTGGAACAGTATTGCCAGATTTTACAGGAGGTTTTCAAAATACTATTAGATGGAAGAATCTAAGCCTTAATGCTATGATCGATTTTCAGGGGGGAGGACAATTTTTTAGTCGTTCTAAGATGTTAGGAGTAAGAACAGGGCAAGATCCATTAACCGTGGCGACTAATGAAAATGGGATGAATGTTAGAGATCCATTGGAAGATGGTGGAGGAGTTCTGGTTACCGGTATATCGGCAGAAACCGGAGAGCGAGTAGAAAATTTTTTAGATGCTCGATCGTATTACAGAAATGTTTTAGGTCGAAGAATTTACGAAGAATGGTTGTACGATGCTTCATATATCAAATTGAGTGAAGTCCGATTTGGATATACATTTGGAACAAAAACAATGGAAATGTTGCCTTTTGATTCTGTTAATATAGCTTTAATAGCTCGTAATCCTGCAATGATTTGGCAAAATGCGCCAGATGGTATCGACCCTTCGGCGATTTCTACAGGTTCACAGTCTATAAGTTGGTATGAGTCTGGGCAGTTAGCCACGGTTAGATCTTACGGAATCAATCTAAATATCACATTTTAAGAAAAAATAAAAATGATGAAAAAAATATATATAATTCTATTTCTGGCTTTGGCTTTTCAAAGCTGTGATAATTTTGATGAGGATATTAATATAAATCCAAATTTACCCAGCCAGGCTTCAGGTACTCAATTAATAGCAAACGCTGAACTTTATTTGCCAGGCTTGTCATCATCGCCCAGAGGTGAATTTCTTGCACAATATTTAGCAGAAACTCAGTATGTTGGAACTTCATTATATCCGCAGGAGAGTACAAGTTTTTATTCGTACTATCAGGGGCCTTTAGAAAATTTACAAACCGTATTAAATAATCAGGATAATCTTAGCTCTACAGAAGGCCCTGTGAATAATCAGGTTGCTGTTGCTAAAATTCTAAGAGCTTATTTTTATTGGAATGTAACAGATCGCTGGGGTGATATCCCTTATAATGAAGCTTTAATGGGGTCAGAGAATTTTACCCCTTCTTACGACACTCAGGAGTCGATTTATTTAGATTTATTCGAAGAATTAAAAGAAGCTACATCTATTATGGTTTCTGGAAGTATTAGTAATGATATTGTTTATGATGGCGACATGGAGAATTGGCGCCTGCTCGCAAATACAATTAGGTTGTTTATGGCTTTAAGATTATCTGAAGTCGATCCTGATCTTGCTCAGACTGAATTCGCTGATGCTTTAGACGATGGGGTTATTATGGAAAATGCTGATAATTTGGTGTATTACCATTTGGCAGAAGCAAATAATCAAAATTACTGGTATGGCCAGATTGTAGATCGAAACAGAGAATGGTGGGCATTAACTGAAAAACTGGTTACAGAGATGTTACCTTATAATGACCCAAGGTTACAAGTTTATGGGGATCCGGCTAGAGCAAGCGATGCTTATGTAGGTTTGCGATTTGGAGAAGAAGAAGCTATAGGAACTGAAGAATATTCTCTATTAGGTTCAGATATTTATGCACAGGATGCACCTGTATATCTGGTTACTTCGGCGCAGGTCTATTTTGCTATTGCTGAAGCTGTTTCACGTGGATGGGTCGCAGGAAGTGCTGAAGAGAACTATAATATGGCAATTGAGCAGTCAATTATGCAATGGACTGGTAGTGATGCTGGTGTTACCTCATTTCTAAATCAGCCAGAAGTAGCTTTCGATTCTAGTAACGCAATAGAAAGCATCGCAAATCAAAGATGGGTTCATTTATATATGCATGGATATGAAGCATGGTCTGAATGGAGAAGAACAGGTTTTCCAACTGGTTTTGAATCTCCTAATGGAGCAGAAATTCCTTTACGCTTAAGTTACCCGGATAATGAATCATTTAATAACTCAGAGAATTATGAAGAAGCGGTAAGCCGTCAGTTTGATGGAGAAGATTTGATTTATGGTCAGGTCTGGTGGGATCAATAAGTCTTTTTCCTAAATTTTATTCTTTCAGACTAGTTTAAAAATAGATGTTTTTTCAGAGGGAACTATGCTAAGTCGATTCAATTTCAAGAAGAGGAAAAGTATTTTAAAAATTTCTATTGAATTTTAGTAGGAGGACTGTAGATGCGTTTTATATTTATGGATACAGCTGGTAGCATAAAGTTAAAGATTCTATATCTTTGCAGGCTATGATTACAGAAGAAACACAGGAGTTGGTAGATAGAGGTATTATGCTTCCATTGATGGAGGAATTTTATACCATTCAGGGTGAAGGATTTCATAAAGGGACTGCTGCTTATTTTATTAGAATTGGCGGTTGTGATGTAGGTTGCCACTGGTGTGATGTTAAAGAAAGCTGGGATGCAGGTTTACATCCGCCAACACATGTTGGTGAGATTGTAGAAAATGCAGTGAAATATAGTAAAACTATTGTAGTTACTGGAGGAGAACCCTTAACCTGGGATATGAATACGCTTACTGATAATCTTAAAAAGCAGGGCTGCCAGATTCATATAGAAACTTCTGGTGCTTATCCCTTAACAGGAACCTGGGATTGGATTTGCCTTTCTCCTAAAAAAATAAAATTACCAGAACCGGAGATATATCCTGTTGCAAATGAACTAAAAGTGATCATTTTCAATAAGCATGATTTTAAGTTTGCCGAAGAACAAGCTGCTCAGGTTGGTAAAGATTGTATTTTGTATATGCAACCTGAATGGAGCAACCGTGATAAGATGATTCCGCTTATCGTAGATTACGTGATGAAGAATCCTAGATGGAAAGTGTCCTTGCAAACGCATAAATACTTAAATATACCGTAAATAAAAAAGCCGCTAAATAAGCGGCTTTTTTATGAAATATTATTCTGTTTTAATTGGCTACCTTAATTGGAACTTTTACATATTTCTTGTCCCATCCGATAAGTAGATTAGCACTATTTTCAGTATCTTTTTCAAAGGACATAGATAAGGCATTTACAGCATTCTGCATAGATCTTACTGGAACATTTACCCTTACTAGATCTAGTTTTTCACTATACTCGTAAGCTCCCCATGTAAGCGTTTTTCTATTTAAAATGATTGTCCATTCTTTTTCTTCTGGGATAGAGTATAAAGTATAGGTCCCAGCATCTACTTTTGCTCCTGCGATCTCAACATTTTTATAGAAGGTTACTTCTGTTGCTTCGTTGGCACCAGTTCTCCAAACTTCACCATAAGGTACTAACTTTCCAAAAACTTCACGATCTCTTCGTTGTGGTCTACTATAGATTACCCTAGCGATAGGCTCGTTGTTATCATTGCGATACAAAGCAATATCCATTGGACTAACATCCATCTTAGCGAAATTAGGACCTTGGGTTTGAGCAATCACACTGTTTGAATTGCTAAGCCCAAAAGCTAACATCGTCAATATCAATAGTTTTTTCATAATACTGTTATTATTTATGTTTCGAGTAAATATAATAGCTACATAAAATTATGATGTTTAGAACCTGTTAAAATTTAAGAAAGTTACATTGGTAAAGTGAATCTGGATAATCTTGAAAATTACGTTTATAGGATTTTTTAATTAGTCCTTTTGTCTTCTTAATTGTAATTAAAATTCTGCATAGTATTTAATAAGTGTAAGTTCTGTTTCATATTTGTGTCAGAATTTTAAAGTCACAGTTAAAGGATTTGTTTGGATTTTAGTTCATCTTTCTGTGAAACCATAAAATATTAAAGTAAACGTGTGGTTTGTTATGCCCGTGACGCTTGGATTTTTCCTGTTGTGTCATGGGCTTTTTTTGCACAAATTGTTGATAACTTAAAGGCTTTGTAGTCAGGTATTGGTTTAAAGAAATTAACGTTTTGTTATATTTGTTCGTTATTCAAAAAGAGACGAATTTAATTAACATAATATGAGCGAAGAAGCCAAAGGGAAAAAGTATTCGGCGGATAGTATACAGGCGCTAGAAGGAATGGAGCATGTTCGCATGCGACCTTCGATGTATATTGGAGATACTGGTGTAAGAGGATTACACCATTTGGTGTATGAAGTTGTTGATAACTCGATCGATGAGGCCTTAGCGGGACATTGTGACTCTATTAAAGTTGACATAAACGAAGATAATTCGATTACTGTAGAGGATAATGGTCGTGGTATTCCTATCGATCTTCATAAAAAAGAAGGAGTATCTGCACTAGAGGTTGTGATGACCAAAATTGGTGCAGGAGGTAAATTTGATAAAGATTCTTATAAAGTTTCCGGAGGTCTTCACGGTGTAGGGGTAAGTTGTGTAAACGCTTTGTCTACACATTTAAAAGCTACAGTTTACAGAGATGGTCAAATCTGGGAACAAGAATATGAAATAGGAAAACCTTCGTATCCTGTAAAACCTGTTGGAGAAACAGATCTTAGTGGTACGATCGTTACTTTTAAGCCAGATCCATCTATATTTCAGCAAACTTTAGAGTATAGTTACGAGACTTTGGCTAAACGTATGCGAGAGCTTGCGTTTCTTAATAGAGGTATAAAAATTGTTCTTACCGATAAAAGAGAGAAAGACGAAAAGGGAGAGTTTGTTTCTGAAGTTTTTCATTCTGAAGAAGGACTCAAAGAATTTATTCGCTTCTTAGACGGTACCAGAGAGCCTATTATTGCTGATGTAGTTAGCATGGAAGGTGAGAAGAATGGTATCCCTGTTGAGGTAGCGATGGTTTATAACGATACTTTTAACGAAAACCTTCATTCTTACGTAAATAATATTAATACCCACGAAGGGGGGACGCATTTATCTGGTTTTAGAAGAGGGTTAACTACGACCTTAAAGAAATATGCGGATGCTTCAGGTTTGCTTGAAAAGGTGAAATTTGAGGTTACAGGAGATGATTTTAGAGAAGGTCTTACTGCGATTATTTCTGTAAAGGTTGCAGAACCTCAGTTTGAAGGACAAACCAAAACAAAATTAGGAAACCGAGAAGTGACTTCAGCGGTATCTCAGGCAGTTTCAGAAATGTTAGAAAACTATCTTGAGGAAAATCCTAATGATGCCAAAACTATTGTTCAAAAAGTAATTCTTGCTGCTCAGGCACGTAACGCTGCGAAAAAAGCCCGCGAAATGGTGCAGCGTAAAACAGCCATGAGTATCGGGGGATTACCTGGGAAATTATCAGACTGTTCAGAGCAGGATGCAGAAAAATGTGAAGTATTTCTTGTAGAGGGAGATTCTGCAGGGGGTACAGCAAAGCAAGGACGAGATCGTAATTTTCAGGCTATTTTGCCGCTTAGAGGTAAGATTCTTAACGTAGAAAAGGCGATGTCTCATCGTGTTTTCGATAACGAGGAAATTAAGAATATTTATACGGCTCTTGGTGTTACCATTGGAACTGAAGAAGATAGTAAAGCCTTAAACCTATCTAAGCTACGTTATCACAAAATTGTAATTATGTGTGATGCGGATGTTGATGGTAGTCACATTGAAACACTTATTTTGACCTTCTTCTTCAGGTATATGAAAGAGCTTATCGAGCAAGGGCATATCTATATCGCGACACCACCGCTTTATCTTGTAAAGAAAGGTAGTAAGAAACGTTACGCCTGGAATGAAGAAGAGCGTGATGAGATAGCAGCAGAATATAGTGGAGGTATTCAAATTCAGCGATACAAAGGTCTTGGAGAGATGAATGCTGAACAGCTATGGGACACTACCATGGATCCTGAGCGTAGAAAACTTCGCCAGGTTACTATCGATAATAGTGGAGAGGCAGATCGTATATTCTCAATGTTAATGGGAGATGAGGTTCCGCCACGTAGAGAATTTATCGAGAAGAATGCGAAATACGCTAATATTGATGCGTAATCAATCTTATTTAATAGTTTCATGAAAAAGGTCTGGAATTTTCCAGGCCTTTTTTGTTTTGATGAATCTGCAGTTTTCGAAATGTAAATACTTTAAATATTAGCATATAGTCTTCAAGTATTTAACCGGTCTTTATTAGTAATCCATCGTCATTATTCGTATTTTTGGATTAGTTATTAATCGATAAATTCATAAAATGAAAGTTACAGTAGTAGGAGCTGGTTCAGTAGGTGCTAGCTGCGCTGAATACGTTGCCATTAAGAACTTCGCATCAGAAGTTGTTTTATTAGATATTAAAGAAGGATATGCTGAAGGTAAAGCGATGGACCTTATGCAAACTGCTTCTTTAAATAGTTTTGACACTAAGATTACCGGGAGTACAAATGAATACTCTAAAACTGCAGGTAGTGATGTAGCGGTAATTACAAGTGGTATCCCAAGAAAACCAGGTATGACTCGTGAAGAGCTTATCGGTATAAATGCAGGTATTGTAAAAGAAGTTGCTGGAAACCTTATTAAGCACTCTCCAGATGTTACTTTAATTGTGGTAAGTAACCCAATGGATACAATGACTTATTTAGTGCATAAAACCACTGGTCTTCCTAAGAATAAAATTATAGGAATGGGTGGTGCATTAGATAGTGCTCGTTTTAAGTATAGATTAGCCGAAGCTTTAGAAGCTCCAATTTCTGACGTAGACGGAATGGTAATTGGTGGTCACAGTGATACAGGTATGGTACCTTTAACAAGATTGGCTACTCGTAATAGTATCCCGGTTTCAGCATTTCTTTCAGAAGACCGTTTAAATCAAGTTTCTGAAGATACGAAAGTAGGAGGTGCCACCTTAACCAAATTATTAGGAACAAGTGCATGGTACGCTCCAGGAGCTGCTGTATCAGCATTAGTTCAGGCAATAGCATGTGATCAAAAGAAAATCTTCCCATGTTCAGCTTTCTTAGAAGGTGAATATGGTTTAAGCGATATCTCTATAGGAGTACCAGCCGTTATTGGTAAAGATGGGTTAGAAAAGATCGTTGAGATCGAATTGAACGATGCAGAAAAAGCAAAAATTCAGGAAAGTGCAGCCGGTGTTACAAAGACTAATGGTCTATTAGAGTTGTAATTTCTCAAAGCATAACGATAAAGCAAAAAGCCACATTTTTTGTGGCTTTTTTTTATGTTTAAAAGTTAAAATTTTCAAAAAGAAATTATTGGGATTTCATTATTGAAACGCTATATTTGTCCGTTTTTAAAAAAGACCTATAAAATTATAATTTGAGGAATAATGCAGAATAAAGGACTTATCAAAGTTTTTGCAATTTTATTTGGTTTAGTATGTATCTATCAACTATCGTTTACATACCTAACTAATAATGTTGAAAGTGAAGCAGAAGAATTTGCCGCTCAGAAGATTGACGAGAGTGTAGAGAATTATTCAGATTTAAGAGATCAGGCAGAGCAGCAATATCTTGATTCTATTGGGAATGAAGAAATTATTGCCGGTATCTCTTATAATGATGCTAAGGATAAAGAATTAAACAAAGGTCTTGACCTTAAAGGAGGGATCAACGTTATCTTACAAATCTCTGTAGAAGATATTATTAGAGGCTTAGCTAACGATTCTAAAGACCCTGCATTTAATAAAGCACTTACCGAAGCTAGAGAGGAATCAGTTACAAGTCAGGATGATTTTATCGATATTTTCTTTGAAAAATTTGATGCTATCCCAGATGCGCAATTAGCTTCTCCAGATATTTTCGCGAATAAGACCTTAAGCGACGATATTACTTACGATATGTCTAATGATCAGGTTAAGCCTATTATTAGAAGAAAAGTAGATGAGTCTATTACTTCTGCTTTCGAAGTATTACGTAAGCGTATCGATAAGTTTGGCGTAACTCAGCCAAATATCCAGCGTTTAGGAAATTCTGGTAGAATTTTAGTAGAACTTCCTGGAGCAAAGGACGTAAATCGTATTCAGAATTTATTGCAGAGTACAGCTCAGTTAGAATTCTGGCACGTATTTAAAAATAACGAATTTGGAGGATTTTTAGCTCAGGCTAATCAGGTTTTAAAAGATGTTGTTTCTGAAGAGGAGGAAGCAACCGAAGTTGAAGATACTACAGCACAATCTGATAGTGATATCGACGATCTTTTAGCTAATGCTGAAGATAGTACCGCAGTACAAACTAATAATCCATTATTTGATCTGGTAATTGGACCAGGCGCACAGGGAGGTCCTGTTTTAGCATACTTTAATGTGCAGGATACCGCTAAAGTAAACGATTATTTAGCAATGCCACAGGTAAGAAACCTACTTCCTGCAGAGCAACGCTATGCTAATTTTGTTTGGGGTGTTCCAGATGATGAGACTAATGCTACTGGATTATATGCTTTAAAATCAAATAGAGATAACGAACCTCCATTAAGTGGAAGTGTAATTACAGATGCACAGCAAACTTACGATCAGGTTGGTCGTGTTGCGGTTTCTATGCAAATGGATGGAACAGGAGCTAAGATCTGGGAAGAAATGACAGGTTATGCTTCTAATAATCAAACTCAAATTGCTATTGTTTTAGATAACGTGGTGTATTCTGCGCCTGGTGTTTCTACCGGAGCAATTTCTGGAGGTAGAAGTGAGATCACTGGAGACTTCAGTATCGAAGAAGGAAAAGATTTAGCGAACGTTCTTAGAGCAGGTAAACTTCCTGCTTCCGCAGAAATTATTCAAAGCGAGATCGTAGGACCTTCATTAGGGCAGGAAGCGATCGATAGTGGTATGTTATCTTTTGCTATTGCATTGGTATTGGTGCTTCTTTGGATGATCTTCTATTACGGTAAAGCAGGTGTTTTTGCAGATGTTGCTTTGATCGTAAACATATTATTCATCTTCGGAGTTTTAGCTGGTCTTGGTGCTGTACTTACATTGCCTGGTATTGCAGGTATTGTATTAACTATAGGTATGTCTGTAGATGCGAACGTTCTTATTTTTGAAAGGATTAAAGAAGAGCTTGCTAAAGGGAAGTCTCAGGCAGAAGCCATAAAAGACGGATTTAGTAATGCATTATCTTCTATCTTAGATGCGAATATTACTACAGGTCTTACAGGTTTTATTCTTTTAATTTTAGGAACAGGCCCAATTAAAGGTTTTGCAACTACTTTATTAATAGGTATTGCTACCTCTTTATTTACCGCAATTTTCATTACTCGATTATTTATCGATGGTTATGGTAAAAATGGTAAGTCATTAGAGTTTGCAACTGGGGTTACTAAAAACCTTTTCAAAGGAATGAATAGTGATTTCCTTGGAAAAAGAAAAGTGGCTTACATCATTTCAGGAATATTGATCGTAGTAAGTTTAGGATCTTTATTCACTCAGCAGTTAAATTTAGGTGTCGATTTTGTTGGAGGTCGTACTTACACCGTTAGATTCGATCAGGATGTGAGTCCTACTGAAGTTCAGAGTGTTTTAGAGGAAAGATTTGGCAATGCAGAAGCTAAAACTTTTGGTCCTAATAACCAGCTTAAAATTACGACTAACTATAAAGTAGATGAAGAAGGTACTGGTGTAGATGAAGAAATTCAGGAAGGATTATTTGAAAGTCTTCAGGATTATCTGCCTTCTAATATTACAGAAGATGAATTTATCAATGGTTCTTCAGATAAAACTGTAGGTATTATGGAATCTATGAAAGTAGGTCCTACCATTGCAGAAGATATTAAGGCAGCATCATTTTGGGCTGTATTAGGTTCTCTAATCGTAGTATTCCTTTATATCTTATTAAGATTTAGAAAATGGCAATTTAGTTTAGGTGCGGTAGCAGCAGTATTCCACGATGTTTTAATCGTTCTTGGTGTATTCTCACTACTTTATAAATTCATGCCATTTAGTTTAGAAATTAATCAGGCATTTATAGCTGCGATATTGACGGTTATTGGTTATTCGCTGAATGATACAGTGGTTGTTTTCGATAGAATTAGAGAATTTGTAAATGAGCATACAAGCTGGGATCTTGGTAAAACAGTAAATGCTGCATTAAACAGTACTTTAAGCCGTACTTTAAATACCTCTTTAACTACCTTGGTAGTATTACTTGCGATCTTCATTTTTGGAGGAGAGAGTATTAGAGGCTTTATGTTTGCACTTATTGTTGGTGTGGTAGTAGGTACATATTCTTCTATCTTTATTGCAACACCAGTTATGTTTGATAGTGTGAAGAAAAAATCTTCACTTCAGGATAAAGAAAAAGAAGTTGAAGAAGAAGCTACGGCTTAATCTCAACTAAACTCTTAAATAAAAAAAAGCCTCGCAGTTTTACTGTGAGGCTTTTTTTATACTTTTTTGGCTCTTAATGTTTACTTTTAAAATGGTTTATTTCTATTTGTTAAAGTTGAAAATAAATTATTCTTGTGAATCCTGCGATTATGAAAGAGCTTGAAATGATAAGAGCATATTACAAGCCTATGCAGTCTAGTCTTGGGTTTAATGGAACATTACAGTCAAACATTTTATATCATGAAGTAACTCCAGCTAAAGCCGCTCATAATTTTGTGTATTGTTTTTGGCAGCTTAAGACATTAGAGCCATTAAAAAATGATTTTGTTTATAAAGTGGTTTCAGATGGTTGTATAGATATTTTCTTTGAGCATAATCATCCTGCTCAGAATTTTGTAATGGGCTTTTGTAAGACGTATACAGAGTTTCCTATTGGTAAATCTTTCGATTATGTTGGGGTTAGGTTTTTTCCTTCCGCTTTTCCGATTTTGTTTAATTTTAATGCTAAACTTTTAAGTGATAAATCGACCGAGTTGAAAAATATTCTTCCAGATTTATCAAATTGGATAAGCAAATCTATTTATTCTGAAGATTCGTTTAATGGAATTGTAGAGAAGTTGAATATTAAACTAGCAGAAATAATACGTAGCCGCCCTTTAATATACGATTCTCGCTTTTTTAAAGCACTTCAGATTATTTTTGAACACGATGGTTTTCTGGAAACTGAAACGCAATTAGATGCCGATTTAAGTTCGCGGCAATTACAGCGCATCTTTAATTATTTTATTGGTACCACAACAAAGTCTTTTAGTGACGTGGTTCGATTTCAATATATTTTGAATAAGAAATCTACGTTGGCAAATAAAGAAGATAAGTTATTTTATCTGGATGTGGGCTTTTATGATCAGGCTCATTTTATAAAGAATTTCAAGAAATTTTATGGGGTTACGCCCTCTGAAGCCTTTCGGTGATTTCAATTCCTGTCCGATTTTTACAATACTTCTATCTCATTCTCCACTATTTTTGGGCAATAAATAATCTTAAAATGAGAATTTTAATGCTATTGGCTATTCTTAGTATAAATATTGCTCAGGCTCAAAAAAACAAAAAATATGAAATTAAATGCAGGTATTATTACCCATAAATTAGTTGAAACTAAAGCTTTTTATACTGAAGTTTTAGATTTTGGTATTCGCTTTGAAAATGACTTTTATCTTTTAATGCATACGCCAAATGAATCTGCTGAAATAAGTTTTTTATTGCCAGGTCATCCTAGTCAGCAACCTATTTTTCAACCCGAATTTAATGGCAGGGGAGTTTACTTAACCTTGGAAGTTGATAATGTAGATGCAGTTTATAAACAAATGAAAGAAAAGGGAATTGCTATTGAAGTTGAACTGCGTGAAGAAGATTGGGGAGATCGTCATTTTGCCATAGTAGATCCCAATGGAATAGGAATCGATATTGTGACCTATTCTGCTCCTGAAGATAAATAATTTAGAAAAAAATAAGGGCTAAAAACAGCTAATATAGGCTGGTTCTAGCCCTTATTTTAGTTTATAACCTTATATCAATTTTACTGCGGAACACTAAAACGATCACCAGTTTTCAAATTCCAACGTTCAGACAAGCCTGCATTTATCTCTAAAATAAACTGTGCCGGAACTTCTGAAGGTAAAATACTTTCATCTAAAGGCTGTGCATCTTTTTGGAAGCTTACTATCGTGCTATCTGCATCAAAGAAAACCAGATCTAAAGGAATGTAGGTGTTTTTCATATAAAAGTTACGCATCGATTCTCGATTGTAAACAAAAAGCATTCCCTGGTTTTCTTCCATAGATTCACGGTACATTAAACCAGTTTCTCTAGAGTAATCGTCATCTGCAATTTCGATATCCAGCATATTAATAGTATCACCTTCCTTAGAAATTAAATAAAGATCTGCATCATCTCGAAATTCGATGTTTTCAGGCTCAATTTTTTTTTCTTCGTCATCTTTACAGGAGTTAAAGAAAAAGGTGGTTGCTGCTAATCCTAAAAATATGAATCGTTTTATCACTATTCTGTTGTGTTTTGCGGTTTTGCTTGTGGACGATACATAAAATAAAGTCCTGCAATAATAAATGGTATACTAAGCCATTGTCCTGTGTTTAGTAGCCAAGTAGCACGTTCTTCTACCTGGGCTTCTTTTACGAATTCTACAAAGAATCTAACGGTCCATAAAAGCACTAAAAATAAGCCGAAAATATATCCAATTTTGAATCTTTTATTGGTTTTCCAGTATAGATAATACAATAGAAGGAAGATTAAGAGGTAGCAAAAGCTTTCGTATAACTGCGCAGGATGTCGTGGAAATGATTCTCCTAAATTCTGAAATATTACTCCGTAATCACCTTCAGTTGGGATACCTATAATCTCTGAATTCATAAAATTACCAATTCGTACAAAAATACCTCCACTGGCCACAGGAATAACAATTCGGTCTAAAATCCATAAAACTGGCTTATCTAGAACCCGTTTTCTATATAAATACATTGCGGTGATAATTCCTATCGCAGCACCATGGCTAGCAAGTCCTCTGAAACCAGTAAATTGAAATTCAGGTTCAAATTTAACTGGTAAGAATATTTCTAATAAATGATCCTGAAAATAGTCCCAGTCGTAAAATAGAACATGTCCAAGACGAGCACCAATTAGGGTTGCTAGAACAGTGTATATAAAAAGCGAATCTAATTTTTCTAAAGCAATACCTTCGCGAGTGTATATCGCTTTCATGATATACCATCCCAAGCCAAATGCTATTAGAAACATGAGGCTGTAATAGTGAATGGTAAGTATTCCTAAATCTATCCCTTCAGAAGGGCTCCATCGAATGGCATTAATAAGCATTATTGTGAATTTCGGTTGAAATGTAAATATACATATTTGATAAAACTTCGCCTATAAAATGAAGTTTAATCGCTTTAGTAAGATCGTTTGATCGTGGCTGGTTATGGAACGGGATCGTAACCGCTGCCTCCCCAGGGATTACAACTAATAATACGTTTAAGGGATAACCATCCACCTTTAAAAAGGCCATGTTTTTTTAAAGCTTTGAGTGTGTAATTAGAACAGGTTGGGCTGTATCTACAGCTTGCAGGAGTAAGAGGGGAGATAAAATTCTGGTAGAACTTAACCAAAACAATAAATGGATAAATAAGCATTTTTTTAAGCATAGTTATCCATTTATTGATTATCTGTTTTAATTGATAGAAAAAGTAGTTCCGTCTTTTCCATCTTTTAGCTGAATGCCGAGCTCTTGTAATTCGTCTCGAATTTTGTCACTAGTCGCAAAATCACGATTGTTTCTTGCTTCAGCTCTAAGTTTAATTAAAAGATCTACTGTTCCTGAAAGTTTATCTGAGTCATCGTCTAAAGCAGTTTCACCATCGCGTAAACCTAGAATGTCGAATAAGAAATCATGAAGAGCTTGCTTCAACTCTAGTTTGTCTTTAGATGAAATTTTTAATGTTTCTTCTTTTATCGCATTTATAGATTTTACAGCATCAAATAATTTTGCAATTAAGATAGGGCTGTTAAAATCATCGTTCATGGCATCGTAGCAGGATTGTTTCCATTCAGCTAGATTGAAAGTGCTTTCTGAAGATTCTGGTAATTCATCTGTCGATGCATAAGCATCCATTAATCTATTAAACCCTTTTTCACTCGCGCTAAGTGCTTCTTTAGAAAAATCTAAAATACTACGATAATGGGCCTGTAACATAAAGAAACGTGCAACGTTAGGCGAAAATGCTTTCCCTATAACTTCGTTTCTTCCGCTAAAAAGTTCTTCAGGAAGAATATTGTTGCCTGTACTTTTAGCCATTTTTTTGCCGTTAAGCGTAAGCATATTGGCATGCATCCAGTAATGAACCGGATCTTTACCGGTTGCTGCTTCGCCTTGAGCAATTTCGCATTCATGATGTGGGAATTTAAGATCCATTCCGCCACCGTGAATATCGAATTCTTCTCCAAGATATTTAGTGCTCATTACAGTGCATTCTAAATGCCATCCTGGGAAACCATCACTCCAAGGTGAAGGCCAACGCATTATATGTTGTGGTTCTGCTTTTTTCCAGAGAGCAAAATCCTGAGGATTCTTTTTATCAGTTTGTGCAGCAAGCTCTCTTGTATTTGCGATCATATCTTCGATCGCTCTACCGCTTAATCTTCCGTAGTGCTTTTCTTCGTTATATTTTAAAACGTCAAAATAAACTGAGCCATTAGCTTCATAAGCATAGCCTTTATCGATGATGGTTTTAATGATCTCGATCTGTTCTACGATATGTCCAGTAGCTGTAGGCTCTATACTTGGTGGTAAGTTATTGAATTTCTCAAGGATATTATGAAAGTCTACAGTGTACTTCTGTACTACTTCCATAGGTTCAATTTGTTCTAATCTTGCTTTTTTTGCAATTCTGTCTTCACCTGTTTCAGCATCATTTTCTAAATGACCGGCATCGGTAATATTACGAACGTATCTTACTTTATAACCAAGATGTTTAAGATACCTAAAAACCAGGTCGAAAGAAATAAAAGTACGGCAGTTCCCAAGGTGAACATTGCTATAAACGGTAGGTCCACAAACATACATGCCTACGTGGCTATCGTTTATAGGTTTAAATACTTCTTTCTCTCCAGAAATTGAATTGTAAATTTTTAGCTGTTGTTCTTCGAAAAGCGCCATAAAGAGCGTAGTTTTAAGAAAGCAATTTAATTAAAATGTAGTATCTAGCTTAATGTAGTCCAAAAATTCTCTACGAACTTCTTTCTTTTTAAAAGCGCCTCCAAATTCGCTGGTTACTGTACTACTTTCAATATCTCTAATTCCACGGCTATTTACACAAAGATGCTTCGCGTCTACTACACATGCTACATCATCTGTTCCTAAAACCTTTTGCAATTCCTGTACAATTTGCATCGTCATTCGCTCTTGTACCTGTGGTCTCTTAGCGTAATAATCTACGATACGGTTCATTTTAGATAAACCTACGACAGTGCCATTAGAAATGTAAGCTACATGTGCTTTTCCAACTATAGGAAGAAGGTGGTGTTCACAGGTAGAATAAACAGTGATGTTTTTTTCTACAAGCATCTCACCGTATTTATATTTATTATCAAAAACCGATGCTTTAGGCTTTCTTTTAGGGTCTAGCCCAGAGAAGATCTCATTAACAAACATTTTTGCTACACGTTGCGGCGTGCCTTTAAGGCTGTCGTCACTAAGGTCTAAACCAAGTGTTTGCATTATATGTTCTACATCTTCTCTTATTAGTGCGATTTTATCTGTGTCACTAACTTCAAAAGCATCTTTTCTTATAGGTGTTTCTGCACTACTTCCGGCGTGTGCATCACCCATTTCATCAATTTCATTCAAAACTTTGTCTATTTTCATGCCGTTTTACGCTATGAGTCGTAAAGTATTCATTTAGCTTGCAAAGATACACATTTAATACATTTAATACTGATTTTCCTGCGTCTTGTCTATTAATAGATTTTTGTGTTACATATTTTTATAATTTGCCGCGCAATGCGCGGAAACACAGTAAAAATATGTCTTTTTGGATGCCTGGTTTTGTTGGTTGCAACACTTAGTGCGCAGGGTTCCCGTTGTTCTGAAATTCAACCTTTTTGTGCGGGAAATGGAGAGTTCGTTTTTCCAAATTCAAATCAGCTCGTGAGTGATGTAGTGGCTGGGGAAAGCGGTCCTGATTATGGCTGTGTTGAATTTCCCAGATATCCTTCCTGGTTCTACCTTCAAATTGAAAATTCTGGGGATCTTGAATTTTTAATATCTCAAAGCGAGAATGAAGATGGAAGTGGAGAAGCTTTAGATGTAGATTTTGTGGTTTGGGGTCCTTTTAATGCTTCAGGTGATTACTGCAGTGACGAGGCGCTTTCCGAAGAAAATCACTTGGACTGCTCTTATTCAGATGAAGCTGTTGAAATCGCAAATATCACCAACGCGAAAGAAGGAGAAATTTATATTTTTCTAATTACCAATTATAGCGAACTACCCGGATACATCAATTTGCAACAAACCAATAACGATGCTAATGCTGGTTCTACAGATTGTAATGTGTTAAACGGAGTTTTGGGCAGCGATCGTGTAGTATGTGGTGAAAATGAAACTACTTTAAATGCAGAAGCGCAAGAAGCTTTAAGCTATCAATGGTTGGTTTTCGATGAAAATCAAGGTGATTTTGTAATAATTTCGGGTGAAACTAATGCTGAGCTAAGAGTGACAGCAACGGGGAACTATCAAGTGAAAATTGAAACTGCAGATGGAGAAAGCGAAGATAGTGTAGAGGTTTCTTTTTATGATAAGCCAAAGATAAAAGAGCCTGCTGAATCTATTTTTGTTTGTGAGCAGGAGGGGGTTGCAGATCTAACCGAGAAAGAATACGAGCTTATTTCGTCTAATATCGATGAAAATGACCAAAATATTTATGAGGTTGAATATTACGAGAGTCAGGATGCTGTAGAATTGGGGAATAGGATCGAGGATCCAACTTCTTATAATGTCGAGGGTGATAAAATAGTTTTTGCAAGAATTTTTAATCTTGTTTCAGGCTGTGCTTCAGATGTGGTTGAAATTCAATTAGATTTCAGAGCTTTTCCGCAGGCAATTTTACAGGAAAATTATCAGGTATGTGTAGATCGAGATGGCTTGTTTGTACAAGAGCTTGTTTTGGGAGAAGATTTAGGAAAAAGTTACCAGTATGCATGGTATAATGGTAATGAATTGGTTTCAGAAGAATATGATCTTTATTTATTTGAGGAATCTGCTAACCCAAATTATACTTTGGTGTTAATCGAAGAGTTTACGGGGTGCGAAATTAGTTATTCTACAACGATAGAATATTTATCAGGACCTTCTTCAATGAAAATCGATGTTTTAAGAGGTGATTTTGAAAATACTTGGAATGTAGAAGTACTTGCTGAAACTACCACGGGACATTCTTCTACTTACGAGTATTGTTTAGATGATGGAGATTTCACAAGTGCCACTATTTTTAATAATATTTCTAGAGGACTACATAAGATAGCTATTAGGGAATCTGGCGGATGTGGAGAAATCCTAACCGAAGAATTTACCGTGATTGGATATGATGCTTTCTTCACTCCAAATGGAGATGGATTTAACGACCAATGGCGAATAACACAAAATGCAGATTATAAAGTACTTCGAATTCGGATTTTTGATCGTAATGGTGTGTTCGTAAAAGAACTTGATCCAGAAAGTAAAGGGTGGGACGGTACTGTGAATGGAGAGCTTTTACCTGAAGATGATTATTGGTTTAATTTAGAATATGTGAACTTTAATTCTAGCAGTAGGCATAACTTTAGTTCTCACTTTAGTCTTATGAAATAAAAAAGCCTAATAAAACGAAGATTTTCGCATATTAGGCTTTCTTGTAAATCGCGAGATTTACTCGATAATCGAGATTTTAATATTATAGTCCAAAACTTAGTGAAAATACTAAGCTTGAAAATTCTCTGTCTATAGTCGCTCTATTGGTTAAACCAACCTGGTAAAGCGCGATACTTTCAGAATATTGTGTATTAGTATAAGCGGCATCAATTTTAAATGCACCAAAACTATAGCCGATACCTGCAGAATATCCATCAAGATCACTCATAGTAACACCATCTTGGTAAGGACTTTCATCATAACGATAACCTCCTCTTAAACTCCAGTTGTTAATTCTATATTCTCCACCAATTTTTACGCTAGAAGCTGCTTTTAGGGTTTCAGAAATAATATTGTTTTGCACCATAAACTCTGCATCATCTGCTGGTTGAAATTCGGTATTTGAAAAGTCTTTATAACTGTAATCTACGCTAATTAAACCTTGCCCGCCAAGAACTATTGCTGCACTACCGGTAATTTTACCTGGGGTTCTTAAGGTGTATTCAGGATAAACATTAACTACATCTGGATTTACGATTACACTATCATCATAAAGGTCACTATAAGTACGTAAAGATTGAGTTGCTTCTTCTCTTATATTGTACCAGGTAGGAGAATCATAAGTTGCTCCAATTCTAAATTGGTCTGTAATTTTATAAATACCCCCTATTTGGGCAGAAAAACCATCACCATTTGTACTGAGGGAATTTATAAATGAAATTTCATTTGTTTCACTTCCGCTATTAATGTTTCTTTCAAAATAACGAGTCGTACGATCGTAATTTATGAAGTGGCTATTCAGGTTTACACCCAGGTATAGTTTCCTTTGGAATTCCGCAGCAAAGTTAAATGAAATCTTACCGTTTAGTCCGGTAGATATATAATTGTAATCATTCTGAAATTGTCCCGGTGATAATAAGGAATAATAGCTTGTATTATCTAGATCTTCACTTTCTGGTTCTATGATATATCCCTGATATCCTAAAAAAGCCTGCTGAGCACCAAAACCTTCATTTTCCCCTAGGTAAGAGTAAAGGCCGTCAATGGTTTCATCGTCGTAGGGAATTAATAGATCTAAAGGAATACCCTGTGCATAGTTTAGGAAGTAAGAATCGATAGAACTGTTGCTGGTACCGTCTGCTCTAAAGGCGTCTTCAAAATTATTTTCTTCGGAATAATTTACCCCAAAACTAAATTTTGTGAATTCACTATCACCATTCGAGTTGAAAATTAAAGCAACACCAGCCTGATTCAAGTTAAAATCATCATTTTCTGAATTGGTGATACCATTAAAATATGAAGTTGTATTCTCCTTTGAAGCATCAGAAAATGTTAGGGTAGCTGCACTATTTAAAAATACAGCCGAACTTGCCGGGTTTATTCCTATAGCAGAAATATCTCCCCCAAGAGCGCCAAAAGCACCACTCATTGCCTGGAATCTTGCTGTACCTTTAAGATCCGTATTCGAATATCTAAAAGCATCGGTTATATCCTGAGCATTCAGATTGCAGAAACATAAAAATGCCAGTGTAGTTAAAGTTAAAATCTTTTTCATAATCTAGGTGTTATATTCAAATTTAGGCAATAAAAGACCCTACAGTAGTAACTGTAAGGTCATTATTGTATTTGGTTCAATTTTATCCTCTTCCGCCTCGGCCACCTCGAGAACTTCCTCCTCTAGATGCGCCACCAGAAGATCTACTACCTCTTGATGAACTTCTTCCTACAGAACCAGAACTTCTGGTTGGAGAAGACGTTCTAACAGAAGATGATGATCTTCTTGGAGTGGTAGTTCTTGAAGATTGATAAGAAGAGTTACTAGAAGATCTTCCTACAGATGATCTTGATCTTGAGTTGCTTCTGCTGTAAGTTGAACTAGAAGTTCTTCTATTAGATCTTGTGTATACGTTATTGTTATCACGATCTGCAACTCGGCTTCTAGTAGATGAAGATCTACTATTACGTGAGTTACTATCGGTGTTTCTTATATCTCTAATTCTTCTGGAATAAGAAGAATTACTTCTGGTTCGAGACCTTGCAGTAGTATTGTCTCTTCTACTTACAGTATTATATGAGCTTCGTGTATTACGTCTAGAATTGCTGTAAGCAAATTGTGGGCGATTGTAATGGTTGTAATTATTTGCATAATATCCGCCATATCTACCTAGCCATCCTGCATTGTAACCATATCCATAACGCCAAGGGTTGTAAAAGCCGCCCCAGCCGAATGCCCAGCCTGCACCGTAATAAGGATTACCCCATCCCCAATTTACACTCCAGTAAGGATCATAAAAACCATTCCAACCATAGCCACCCCAGCCCCAGCCATAGCCGTAACCATAATTAAAGTAAGGGTTATAAAAACCACGTCTCCATGGGCTGTAAAAGCCATAATTGAAACCTGTATTGTAAATATTTATTGTTGTGTCATCAGCGTCTCCCTGTCCCCAAGGTGCGTACGATCCGTTGTAGGCCATTGTTCCTTCCTCATCGTACATCTCTTCATCTTCGCTATACTGGGAATTTGAAGAGTAAGAATCGATATCAGTAAACACAACATCTTCCTGCATTGCATTTTCTATTATATCTGCTTGCTGTGCAAACATATTCTTATAATAGGAGTTAGCCTCTTTGAGTTTTTCCTCTCGCTGCTCATTAGCATTTTGAGGTCTTTCGTAACCAGTGCGGGGGCGATCTACAGGTCTAGAAGATTCTCCATAAATACCATCGCTATATCCTGAATATTGGTAAGAACCACATGATGCTAATAATAGCAATAACACAGGCGTGAGAAAAACTGAAGTTCTGTGAAGTAAATTTGAATTGCGTATCATTAGCTAGTTATTTAATTGTTGAACATTACAAATTTAGTTAGTTTTGCGCTAACAAAATAAGTCTATATTGTGTTTAAGAAAGATACAATATTTATGCCAAAAAACAATAATGGGTAAGAATTTAACTAGCAGAGAACAAGACTATTCTAAGTGGTACAACGAGCTTGTAGTGAAAGCAGATCTTGCTGAGAATTCAGCGGTTAGAGGTTGTATGGTCATTAAACCTTACGGCTATGCGATTTGGGAAAAGATGCAGGCCGAGTTAGATAGAATGTTTAAGGAAACAGGGCATCAAAATGCCTATTTCCCACTTTTTGTTCCTAAAAGCCTTTTTGAAGCTGAAGAAAAGAATGCTGAAGGTTTTGCGAAGGAATGCGCGGTAGTTACTCATTACCGACTAAAAAATGATGAAGATAATAAAGGGAAGCTTATTGTAGATCCCGCTGCTAAACTGGAAGAAGAACTTGTGGTAAGACCAACTTCTGAGGCAGTAATATGGAATACTTATAAAAACTGGATACAATCTTATAGAGATTTACCTATTTTGGTGAATCAATGGGCAAATGTTGTTCGATGGGAGATGAGAACTAGATTGTTTCTTAGAACATCTGAGTTTTTGTGGCAGGAAGGTCATACAGCACATGCTACTAAACAGGAAGCGCTGGCAGAAACAAAGCAAATGAATGATATCTATGCTGAATTTGCTGAAAACTTTATGGCTACTCCTGTAATCAAAGGGGCTAAAACCGAAAATGAACGCTTTGCAGGAGCTGAAGAAACTTATTGTATCGAAGCTTTAATGCAAGATGGTAAAGCTTTGCAAGCAGGAACGTCCCATTTCCTTGGGCAGAATTTCGCTAAAGCTTTTGACGTGAAGTTTGCGACGAAAGAAGGTGGTTTAGAACATGTTTGGGCAACATCCTGGGGTGTTTCTACGCGTTTGATGGGAGCGCTTATCATGACGCACAGTGATGATAAAGGTTTAGTGTTGCCTCCAAAATTAGCGCCAATTCAGGTGGTGATCGTTCCTATATATAAGACAGATGAACAGCTAGATCAAATATCAGAGGTTGCTAATCAATTAGTGAAAGATCTTCGCACAAAAGGTATTTCTGTTAAGTTTGATAACCGGGATACGCAAAAACCAGGATGGAAATTTGCACAATATGAGCTGCAGGGTGTGCCGGTTCGTTTAGCTATAGGTCCCAAAGATTTGGAAAAAGGAACAGTAGAGCTTGCGAGAAGAGATACGCTTACCAAAGAGTTTGTCGAGATGAATGGCGTAGTAGATAAAATTAGTGCTTTAATGGAAGAAATTCAGGAAGCACTTTTTACTAAAGCGAAAAATTATCGAGATGAGCATATTACCGAGGTAAATAGTTTTGATGAGTTTAAAGAAGTTCTAAAGAAAAAAGGTGGTTTTATCGCTGCTCATTGGGACGGTAAGCCAGAGACTGAAAATAGAATAAAAGAATTAACTAAAGCTACCATTAGATGTGTTCCTTTTGATAGACAAGAAGAGGATGGAGCCTGTGTTTTAACGGGTAATCCATCTAAGGGTAGAGTGCTTTTTGCGAAGGCTTATTAATTTTTTTAATTTTTTTTGTGTGAACTCTTGCAGCATTCAGAAATAGTTGTATTTTTGCATCCGCAATTGAAACAAAAAATTGTTGGTCCGTTCGTCTAGGGGTTAGGACGCCAGGTTTTCATCCTGGTAACAGGGGTTCGATTCCCCTACGGACTACTAAAGAACACAAGTTATTTGTGTTGTCGTGAAGCCTTAAGTGGCATAAAATATTGAGAATATTTGGTCCGTTCGTCTAGGGGTTAGGACGCCAGGTTTTCATCCTGGTAACAGGGGTTCGATTCCCCTACGGACTACTTTTAAAGAATTAATTAAATTATTTGTAATGGCAAATCATAAGTCAGCGTTAAAGAGAATCCGTAGCAACGAGGCTAAAAGGCTTAGAAATCGCTATCAGCATAAAACTACTAGAAACGCAATCAAAAAATTGCGTGACACTGAAGATAAAAAAGAGGCAGAAACTCTTTATCCTTCTGTAGTTTCTATGATTGATAAGTTGGCTAAAAAGAACATTATACACACAAATAAAGCTTCTAACTTAAAGTCTAAGCTAGCTAAGCATGTAGCTGCACTTTAATTTAGAATTTATAAGTGTTCAATTTATAGAGGAATGCTCTCTTCTTTTAGGGAGCATTTTTTTATTGTTCGACTTTTAGTGAAAAAATAAAGCTCCTTCAATTAATTTGTAGGAGCTTTTCATATTTCTAAGAATTAAGATTTTAGAATACAGATAATCCTGTTAAGGTTGTTAGTCTTTCCAGGGCTTTCATGCCTAATTCAGAATTTCCTTTCTTGTTTAAAACCGGGCTCCAAACAGCAACCGAATATTGTTGCGGATGAATAGCAGCTATACCACCACCAACACCACTTTTTCCCGGTAAGCCTACTTCAAAACTAAATTCACCAGATTCATCATAGAATCCGCAGGTTTGCATCAAAGCATTTAATCGCTTTACCGTACTAGGATTTAATACCTGTTCTCCCGTATGTAATATAGCTCCTTTATTCGCATATAGCATAAATGCTTTTGCCAGAGATTTACAGGACATGGCAATCGAACATGAGTAGAAATAGAAGTCTACGATCTTTTCTACATCACATTTAATGTTTCCTAGAGCTTTCATGTAATTAACAAGGGCGATATTGCGGTAACCAGAAGATAATTCAGATTGGGCAACATTTTCATCATAATCTATATGATCTTCACCTGTGATCTTTCTAACAAATTCCAGTAGTTCTTTTTTAGGATCATCTAAAACATCAACCAGGATATCTGAGATCACTAAAGCTCCAGAATTTATAAATGGGTTTCTTGGGATTCCGCGATCTTGTTCCAACTGCATTAACGAATTAAATGGGTTTCCAGATGGTTCTACGTGAACGCGTTCCCAAACCTTTGTACCCAAATTTCTAATAGCTAAAGACAAGGTGAATACCTTACTTATCGATTGAATAGAAAATTTTTCTTCATGATCACCAAAACCGTAATATTCGTGTTCATTTCTATATAAATGCAATCCGAATTTTTTTGGATCTACCTTTGCTAATTCAGGAATATAAGATGCTACTTTTCCCTTCACATCTCGATAACTCATTTCTTCCTGAATAGTATCTAATATTTGCTGGTAATCTATCATTAATTAAGATCTGTTAGTATAGTACCTGTTTCAACCTCATAAGCTTCTTCATTACATTTGAAGATTCTGGCAGAAAGTTTTCCTTTCAGGATCACTTCATTATTATCTAATGCTAACCAGCTGCCTTCACGTAAACCAACAACAGGTTGGCTATTGAAATGATGAAATTCCTTAATCCTGGTTTCTCTGGTTTCTCCCTTATGCGTGGAATTTGTATCTGGATCTAAATAATGGGGATTTATATTAAAAGGCACCAAACCTAAGGTTTTAAATGATTTTGGAAGAATAATAGGCATATCGTTGGTTGTTCCCATAGTAAGGCCTCCAATATTTGTACCTGCACTAGTTCCCATATATGGCGTGCCTGCAGCGATGGCTTTTTGAAGAATCTCTACGATTCCGTTCCTATATAATTCGCTTACCAGTAAAAAAGTATTCCCGCCCCCGGTAAAAATCCCTTCAGCTTTTTCTACAGCTTCAACAGGGTTTTCATATTCATGAATACCTTTAATATTAAGATTAGCCTTTTTAAAGGCATCTTTTGCTTTGGCTGTATATTCTTCGTGAGCAATTCCTCCAGGCCTTGCGTAAGGAATAAATATAATCTCCTTATTACTTCCGTAGAGATTATTAAGATGTGGGGTCAAATACTCCAAATAAGCCTGGCCATGCAGTGTTGAGGTGCTGGCAAGTATTGCTTTCTTCATTATCATCATTTTTGGCAAAAGTAGAGAGAAATCAGACTTTTAACAAAAGTTTACGCTGTGTATATACCTAATTTTAGGTTAAGAATTCTTACTTTAAACTAATAAATACATGTTATGCGTCGTACCATTTTTTGTTTTCTAATGCTTGTCTCTTCAATTGGATTTTCCCAAAATAGTAACGTGCAGCTTAGCGGTAACGTTACTGTTCCAGAAGGTGACGATCCAGATGGGATAACCATTTTTAATGAGGCGACGAGTAAAGGAACAATCTCTAACGAGCAGGGAGAATTTAAGCTCACTGCTAGCTTAAACGATAGAATTGTTTTTTCTTCACTTCAATTTGAACAATTCTCTATAAGAATTACAGAAGATATTTTAGAATCGAGGATGCTAAATGTGTCTATTAATATTGCTTTAAACGAACTTCCAGAGGTTCGAGTTTCCGCAGGAACACTTTCTGGTTCGATCGCAGTCGATGTTAATAGAATCGAAGTTACTCCCGCTCAAATCCCCAATATGAACGTATCAATGATGGGGACTCCAAAAATTGATACGCCAGAAACTCATCCTGTTCGTAACGAGGCACAGCTTTCCGGCCAAACGTATATGGTAAACGGCTTAAACTTAATTAATGTATTTAAGTTAGTGACCGGTAAATACGGCAAAGAGAAAAATGATTACCGAGCAATACCTTATGCGCAGCTGGATGACGAAATTAAAGAAATGTATAGTAACGATTTCTTCAAAGAGACGCTAGATCTTGAAGCCAATCAGGTAAACGACTTTATTTTCTTTGCCGCAGACAATGGTCTGGATGGTCGAATGCTTACAGAAGAAAACGAATTAGATATCATTCAGTTTTTAGTAGAGCAACGCACAGCATATCAAGGCTATTTAAATGCTGAAGTTGAAACACTGGATTGATATTTGTCGATTTTCAATATAATTTTTTAGAAATATTGAAGTTATACTGTTAGAGAATTTATAGGATCTTTCTTGATGAGTGCTTTAGGAGTATCCAGATTGTTAATGGGGATTGAAGTATTTAATCTCTATTATCGATTAAATTTTCTTAGTTAGTTATCATCATCAATCAAATTATTCTTTGCGAAATCAGGTTTTATTAGTATTTGTTTTAGCGATGCCAGCTATTGGTTTTTCTCAATCTAAAGTGATCGAAGGAAAAATTGTAGCCGATTCTTTAGATGGAAGTCTCATCAATATTGTGAATACATCTTTAGGTAGAGGAACAACAAGTGATAAATTTGGATATTTTACGATTTCGGCTTCAGTAAACGATATTATCTTATTTTCTTCAATTCAGTATAAAAAGAAAGAAATCTTAATAGATTCTTCGGTTTACAAAAAAGGATTTCTTATTGTAGAATTACAGCTTAATGTAAATCAATTAGATGAGGTTATATTACCAAGTCTTTCAGGGAATTTAGCTTTAGATATAAAATCCTTCCCTGTAAACGACAAGTATGCGTTAAATGCACCAATGTCCAGGCAAGAGTCACTTAGTCACGAAGAAAAATTGTTGTACACTGCAACCACTGGGCCCGGTGGAACAAGATTTAAATGGTATGGACTTTTATTGGGGAGCGTTCCGTTAGATCCAGTTATTAATGGAATAAGCGGAAGAACCAAAATGCTTAAAAAGCTCAATAAAAATATAAGGGAGGAAAAAGAACTGGAAACCGAATTAGATCTTCGGAAAAGTTTTTTGCTCGAGAAATGTCATTTAACCGAAGAACAGGTCTATCTTTTTATCAATTACTGCTTTGCGCAACCGGGATACCGAGAATTACTGAAAGATCCAGATAAATTGAAGCTTTTAGAATATTATAAAAAAGCGTCGACAGAGTTTTTAGGTCTCTTGGCTAAAGAAAATATTGAAACTAAAAGCGATAGTAATAATTTAAAAAATCCATAGTGCTAAAGAATTTATTCGTATTTCTTTTTGTGACCATCACTTCGGTTTTAAGTGCCCAACAGCCTGTAGAACTAGAAGGTAGAATTCTGGCTGATAGTTTAGAATATACTTTTATCAATATTATAAACAAAACAGCTCATCGCGGCACGACTAACGATCCAGATGGCCGTTTTGTGGTGCAGGTAAATGAGAATGATACCTTAGAATTTTCATCGGTTCAGTATCAAAAAAAAGAGGTGGTAATCAATAAAACCATTCTGGAAGCCAATTTTTTAGAAGTAATTTTATTGCCAGGCGTTAATCAGCTGGAAGAGGTTTATGTTTCAAACTCTAACTTATTGGGTGATCTGGAAAAGGATTTTTCTAAGATCAATTTTTACGATAAATACCAGTTAAATGCACCGCAGCTAAAACAAGATATTAGTCCGCTTATAGATCGAAAAATAGCGGCTACGGGCGGTGATCCTTCAAATTTGCTTTTAAACACCATTACAGGGGAGCGTCAAAGATTAAAGAAGATCAAAGCGAATATGGTTTATGATGAACGTGTGGAAAAGTCGCTGATGCTGATTGGTCGCGAAAATATTATTAAAATGGGAATCGACGAAGATGAACTATTGTTGTTCGTTTATTTCTGTGCCGAAGATAAGAGATTTGATCTCTATGTAGATCAGGAAAGTAAAGCAGCACTTTTCGACTTTTTTCAGCATAAAGTGGAATCCTGGAAAAAAAGAAAAGATCAATAATGCGATATTGGCTATTTTTTATATTCATTTTTTTTAAAGTAAGCTTTGGTTTTTCTCAGGAACGCGAGGAATTACTTGGGAAGATTACCAACGATTCTTTAGGGGATACTTTCATTAATATTGTGAATTTAACTGCGGAAACTGGGACGGTGAACGAGCCCGATGGCCGATTTGGTATTTTGGTGCGAGAGAACGACAGTATTTTATTTTCTTCAGTGCAATTTCAAAAAGAATACATTATTATAACAAAAG
Source organism: Zunongwangia sp. SCSIO 43204 (assembly GCF_019904275.1). Lineage (GTDB taxonomy): Bacteria > Bacteroidota > Bacteroidia > Flavobacteriales > Flavobacteriaceae > Zunongwangia > Zunongwangia mangrovi. The sequence continues at coordinate 94,340 of NZ_CP063204.1, read as the reverse complement.
AAATTTTAAACGAAGGCTTTCTGGAGGTCACTTTATCCGAAGAAATCAATCAATTAGAAAATGTTTATTTAAGTGATGTAAAACTTATTGGTGATCTGGAAAGTTATATTAAACACATGAAGGTGAAGCCGCTCATGTTTATTCCGCCGCCACGAAAAAAACTAACTATGGCCCAGCGAAAAATAGGCTCTTATGGTGGAGGTTTAGGAATGCTTATCGGGATGATAAACGGTGATTTAAAATATCTAAAAAAAGCTCAGGCAAATTACGAATTACAAGCTGAAGCACAACAACTACTAGAAACGATACCAAAATCGATATTTACAGATGATTTTGGATTGGAGGAAGCGGAAATTATCAATTTTATGTTCTACTGTGCCCGTAAAGACGATTCAGAGCTTCAGCAATTAGTAGCTAATGATGAAACTCTAAAGCTTATCGATTATTTTAAAGCCGAAGCAGAAGATTTTAAAAGACTAAGCCGTGAAGGCGATGTGCCAGAACTTGAAAGTGCTACCGAGAATCGATAAATCTCAGTATAAATCTTAAAAAGTCACTTAAATTAGTGAACTTCGTGCTTTGGACTAAAATTTGTTATTCTTCAAATAAATTTTAAAAAATGAAAAAAGCACTATTGCTCATATTGGTTGTTTTTACCAGTCTTTCTTTCAAAACAACTCCTCATAAGTTTTATTTAAGTGTTACTGAAATTGAATATAAAGAAGAGCAAAAAGATCTTCAAATCATCTCTAAGGTTTTTATTGATGATCTTCAGAAAGTTTTAGAGGAGCGTTATGACGAATCGATCACCTTATCCAAAGATGAAGAATCTGGGCCGGTAAAAGAACTAATTCAAAAATATCTAAGATCAAAACTTCATATTTCAACAGATGGGAAAGAAGTGAGATTAAAATACCTGGGAAAAAAATACGATAAAGACCAGCTGATTTTATTTATTGAAGGCGAGAATTTAGAGCCGTTTAAAAAAATAAGTATAACCAATGCAGTGCTTACAGATATGTTCGACGAGCAAAAAAATGTTGTGAATGTAAAAGTAAAAGATGAGGTAAAAAGCCTAATGCTGCGTAGAGATGCCGATACAGATGTGTTAAATTTCGGTAGTTAATTCTAAATCAGTTAAGAAAATAATTATATTTTAGCGATAATTAACAAATCCAACGTAAATGAAGACAATTAAATTTTTATGTTCTGCGTTTTTAATGTTTGCGATTACTGGTGTGAACGCCCAGGATCAGCAAGAACCCCAAAAACCGCAGGGTCATACTAATCAAAACAAATTTAGACAATTATATCAGGAATTTAGAGACCCAAGTATGTATCGTACGGCTTCTGGAGCTCCTGGAGAAGCTTATTATCAAAACGAAGCCGATTATGAAATGGATATCGTTTTAGATGATGAGAATACTAAATTAAGCGGTAAAGAAACAATTACCTACCATAACAACTCTAAAAATAAACTAGAGTATTTATGGATGCAATTAGATCAAAACATTCGTAAGAAAGATGCTCCTGCTTTAGAGAAAGGATCTAGCGGAATGGCACCTGTTTCTCAGCCAGGTCGTTTTGCAGATCAATTTCTTAAAGAACCTTTTGATGGTGGTTTTAATATAGAAGAAGTTAAGACTGGTGGCGATAAGCTTTCTTACACGATCAATAATACTATGATGCGTATAGATCTTCCAGAGCCTTTAGAGGCGGGAGAGAGCTTTACGTTTTCCGTTAAATGGTGGTATAACGTAAATAATCATGTAACTAATAGAGCACGTTCTGGTTACGAAGAATTTGAAGATGGTCACAGAGCTTACGAGATCGCTCAGTTCTTCCCAAGAATGGCAGTTTACAATGATGTAGAAGGCTGGCAAAATATGCAGTTTTGGGGAAGTGGAGAGTTTGCGCTTCCTTTTGGAGATTACGAAGTAAGTATTACGGTACCGGCAGATCACGTGATGGAAGCTACAGGTATGCTTCAAAACCGTGACGATGTTTACACCAAAGATATGATGAAGCGTTACAAAAAAGCGCAAAAATCTTATGATGAGCCGGTAATTATTAGAACTCAGGAAGAAGCGGTAGAAGCTTCTAAAGGTTTCGAGAAAAAGACAAAAACCTGGGAGTACAAGGCAGAGATGGTTCGTGATTTTGCTTTTGCAACTTCAAGAAGGTTTATCTTAGATATGATGGCTGTTAAAATGAATGATGACAGCGATGTGATGGCAGTATCTATTTATCCAAAAGAGGGAAATCCACTTTGGGAAAAATGGTCTACCAGAGTAGTAGCATCTACACTTCAAAGTTATTCAGATCACACATTTATCTATCCTTATCATAAAGCGGTTTCAGTTCACGCTAAAAATCAGGGGATGGAGTATCCAATGATCTGTTGGAACTATGGTCGCCCAGATGAAAATGGAGAATATAGCGACCGAGTAAAGTTTGGAATGATGGGAGTTATTATCCACGAGGTTGGTCACAACTTCTTCCCTATGATCGTAAACAGTGACGAGCGCCAGTGGGGATGGATGGACGAAGGTATTAATACCTTTGTACAATACATGGCAGAACAGGAATTTGGAGAACGTTATCCAGATGCGATCGAAGGTTATGATACGTATCCTTCTCGTCGTGGTATTCCAGCGAATATTGTTCCTTACATGAAAGGAAACCAGGATTTTATTGCGCCAATTATGGCAAATCCAGAAGAGGTTTATCAATTGGGTAACAATGCTTATGGTAAACCAGCAACTGCTTTAAATATTCTAAGAGAGACAGTAATGGGACGTGAACTTTTTGATCATGCATTCCATACTTATTCTAAAAGATGGATGTTTAAACACCCAACTCCAGAAGATTTCTTTAGAACTATGGAAGATGCGTCTGCTGTAGATTTAGATTGGTTTTGGAGAGGTTGGTTCTACACTACAGATTATACAGACATGGGTGTAGAAGACGTGAAAAAATATTACGTTACAGATAAACAAACCAAACAAGGGCGTGAGCTTTTAGAGCGTTACGGTGCTAACCCAGATGAAATAGATGCAATCTATGTTGTAGAAGAAGGAAGCGAAGAGTTTGAAGAAAGTATGAAAGGTAAAACGATCTTCGAAAACTCTAAGAAACTGAATGAATATGTAATGGATAATTTCTCTTCTGAAGAGCGTAGCAATTTAGAAGTGCCTAAGTATTTCTATCAGGTTACTTTTAACAAGCCAGGAGGATTAGTAATGCCATTGATCGTAGAATATACATACGCTGATGGTTCTACTGAAATGAAAAAATATCCAGTGCAGGTTTGGATGAAAAATGACAGCCAGGTAACTAAAACTATTGCGACAGATAAAGAGATCACCAAAGTAGTGGTAGATCCAGATCTGGAAACTGCAGACATAGATCTAAGCAATAACAGCTGGCCAAAAGAAGAAACTCCTAACGAGTTTGAAGAATTTAAAAACAATACAGACGGATAGTCTAAAAAAGTTGATAAATTTTTAAGCCGACTTTAACGAGTCGGCTTTTTTTATGCAGATATTTGTATCTATATTTGTTATTATTATGGTGACTACACTTCCATTTTTTATTAGTGGCGCAGAGATAGGTTTTATCATCTTTATCTTAGTAATGGTTTTTGGAGCAGATAAAATTCCAGAGATCGCAAGAGGTATGGGAAAAGGAATGAGGATGTTAAGAAATGCCTCAGATGATATTAAAAGCGAGATCACTAAAAGCGCAGACAAACAGGGAATCGATACCAAAAACATTACCAACGATGTAAAAGGTGAGATCGATAAAGTTAAGGACGATATCGACGAGATTACCGGTTCTATAAAACGTAAATTCTAAAAAACTTTCTCTGAATGTTTGAACAGCTTAAGCAGTGGGATAGAGAACTCTTTGTGTATCTCAATGGTTTAGGCATCGAAGATTATGATAACTTCTGGATCTGGTTTACTCAAATTAGACACTGGATTCCGTTGTATATTCTTTTCTTCATCTTATTTTTTCTGGCTTTTCATAAAAAGAAAGCTATTTATTCTTCGATCTTTCTTTTAGTTTCCTGGGCAGTAACTTTTGGAATTACATTCTGGACAAAGAATGTTGTTCTTCGATTGCGGCCTAATAATAATCCAGAGATCAACGAGATTATTAGGATTCTGCAAGAACCAACAAATTTTAGTTTTTTCTCAGGTCATACCTCTTCAGCTTTTGTACTGGTAACCTTCGTAGTTTTGGTGTTAAGACATACCTATAAATGGATATGGCTACTTTATATTTGGGCGTTTATGCTTTCTTTAAGCCGAATTTTTGTTGGAGTACATTACCCAAGTGACCTGTTTGTAGGTGGATTGGTAGGCATATTGATGGCCTGGATTTTTTATAAAATCTATCGCAAATACGAGTATCGATTTTATTGATTTTTAAGCCTGCTTAAGGTAAGTCCGTCGCGCAATGGTAAGATCACTGTTTCAATACGATCATCTTCAGCGAGCATTTTGTTGTATTTTAAAAGGGCTTCCGTAGAAAGATCATTTCTTTTTACTTCTTCTAAAACTTTACCACTCCACAAAACATTGTCAGATAAAATTAAGCCGCCTGGATTCATTTTATCGATAATAATTTCAAAGTATTTTGGGTAATTTGGTTTATCTGCATCGATAAAAACAAGGTCAAATTTGAGGTCTAGCCGCGGAATTATTTTTGTCGCGTCACCTAAATGCTGAATGATCTGATCTTTAAATTCTGATTCCTGAAAATATTTCTGCTGAAAGTCAAAAAGCTCTTCATTAATGTCTATCGTATGAAGTTTTCCATTAGTTTGAAGTCCTTCCGCAAGACAAAGTGCTGAGTATCCTGTATATGTTCCTATTTCAAGAATGTTTTGTGGGTTTACCAGCTTAGAAATTAAACTGAGTAAACGTCCCTGGTAATGCCCGCTAAGCATACGAGGTTGTAATACCTTTTGGTGAGTTTCTCTATTCAGTTTTGCTAAATATTCAGGCTCTTTTTCAGAATGATTTTCGCAATATTCGATAATACTTTCAGACAAAAACTCCATAAAATTCTTTTAGGCAAAAATACTAAAATAAACAGATTGTTATTCTATCTAATTTCAATCCAAAATCTTCACAAAAGCTTCAATATTCAAATACTTTATTCTAAAGCCTAAGTTGTATTTTAGCAAAAATTACAATCCACATGCAATTTGAAAATTCCCGCACTTTTGCACAGCAATTAGATGCCAAAGATCCATTAGCTAAATATCGTAACGAGTTTATTTTTCCGCAGATAAATAATAAAGATGCGATTTATTTTACTGGTAATTCTTTAGGATTACAACCAAGATCGGCTCAGAACTATGTAAATGAAATCATGAGTGACTGGGGAAATTTGGCGGTCGAAGGGCATTTTCAAGCTGAAAAACCCTGGTGGGATTATCACGAGCGTTTTGCAGAACAACTATCAAAAGTGGTAGGGGCAAAGCCAAAAGAGGTCACGGTAATGAATACGCTTACGGTCAATTTGCATCTAATGATGGTGTCTTTTTATCGTCCAACAAAGAAGCGATACAAGATCATTTGCGAAGAAAAAGCTTTCCCAAGCGATCAATATATGATCTCTAGCCAGGTTCGTTTTCATGGATTTGATCCTGAAGATGCTATTGTTGAGCTGAAAAAACGAGACGGCGAGCATAATTTTAGAACTGAAGATATTCTTGCGAAAATCGAAGAAGTAGGAGAGGAATGTGCTTTGGTTTTAATTGGTGGCGTAAATTATTACACCGGGCAGGTTTTTGATATGAAAACCATTACTGAAGCCGGGCATAAAGTAGGAGCTTTTGTAGGTTGGGATTTAGCGCACGCAGCCGGAAATATAAAATTAGAATTGCACGATTGGGACGTAGATTTTGCAGCCTGGTGCAGTTATAAATACATGAATAGTGGCCCGGGTAGTGCTTCAGGTTGTTTTGTGAATGAAAAATATCATAACCAAAAAGACATTCCGCGTTTTGAGGGTTGGTGGGGCCATAATAAAGATCGAAGGTTTTTAATGGAACCCGAATTTCAGCCAGAAGACGGTGCAAATGCCTGGCAAATAAGTAATGCGCCAGTTTTAGCCTTAGCACCTTATTTAGCTTCATTGCAAATGTTTGACGAGGTTGGGATGGATGCTCTTATTGAAAAAAGAAATAAGATCGTCGCTTATTTGGAGTTCATTTTGCATGAAATCGATAAAGAAGTTGATAGCACTTTTGAAGTGATCACTCCGGCTAACAAGGAAGAACGAGGAACTCAACTATCGGTGTTTTTACATGGGGAAGGCAAAGAACTTTTTAATTACTTAATGCAGAACGGCGTAATTCCAGATTGGCGAGAACCAAATGTAATACGTTTAGCACCAGCACCTTTTTATTGCTCTTATGAAGATATGTACGAATTTGGGCAAATCTTAAAGAGAGGCATTCTAGAGAAGTGATCTCAAAAGCTTATTCCAAATCCGGTAACACTGGTGGCGGTGGCGGAGGAGGAATATTTAAATCAAATATCATCCAATTTATTAGTGGTTTTTGAATTTTAGATTCTAATTCTTCATTGGCTTCAAATAGTTTCTTTAATGTGATTTTTACTTCAGAAATTCTAGTTGAATCTGGGTAGTCGATAAAGAATAGATTATTTCTTGGACGGTCTATATTATACGAAAGTTGAGAGTCTTCAACAAGCTTATCAATTTTTTTATCTAAATAATCGATAGAGAACTTGGTTTTATAATCTTTAAAAATAGAATCGTTGTAGATGCTAATAAAGTTAGATCTGAAATAACAGGATACTCCTCGAAAATCTGGGCAGGTATGATAAGCTACAAGGTGATATTGTTTGTTTTCAAGCTTGAATTTTATAGCAGAAAGACGATGATCACAACTGTTTGCATCAAGAATTGATCGTAGATCACAATAATTATCTAAAACATCCAGGTCGATAATCGATAAGTTTTGATCCTGTATTTCTAAAAATCGCTTAGAATACAATTTTTCAGTGGGCTCTAGATTTTGAAGATTCTCGTGCTCAAATTCAGAACAGGAATTGAAAATGAAAAGTAGTCCTAGCGTGATGAAGTAAAGTCTTTTCATAATAAACTGATTGATAAGAAGGTGAAAACAACAATCAGTCCGAAAATTCAGCTAAGACCAATTTCAATAAAAAAAATCCAGCGTTTTTTACGAAAAGTATAAAACGCTGGATTTGATATTCGATAAAAATGAAGCCTATTTTATTACAATATCGGTAAAGTAAAGTTGAAAGCTTCCATCTTCAGATTTGTGCATCTTCGCAATAGGGATTCCCATAAACTCTTCATAATCTTCCCAGGTTGTTGCCATTTGGCGATCACCGCCTGCAGCTTTGTAAACCCATTCTTCGATCATGTGATCGTCTCCGTAGTAAATATCATACGTATCACCGGGGGTATAACCACCATCTGCGCTATAGGCAACTTCTAATTTAGTAAGTGTGTCGCCACTAATAGGTGCAGCGACTTCTTTTTCTTCCGTAAGTTTGGCGTCACTCCATACTAATTGATAAGGGAAAAGAAGCCAGTAAGAATCATTAATAAATTTTTGATCGATACTCACTTTATCTTCAGGAATCGAATCATTTTTGGTGTACGATTGGGTAATATCGCCTTCCGTTAAACTAATTTCACTGGTTTTAGTATTCCATTTCCAGTGGCGTGAAGAACGAACAGTATCGTTTACTTTTACGTTAAAAGTAAATTCAACTTCCGTAGCATCTTTAAACTTATCAAGTCCGTTTGCCATTGCGATAGTATTACCAATGCCATCTTTTTTTTCAAAAGCAGAAACTTCAGTAGTTTCAGAAGTCATTTCAGCTTCGCTATTATCGCTTTCAGAATTTTTACAGGAAATAATACTTAGTGCAAGTAAGAGTGGTAAAAATGTTTTTTTCATAATAAAGTGTTTAGCCGTAAGTTCTAAAGGTACAAAACAATTAAATAGCATTAATGCTCATGCCGCCATCGGCAACGATATTTTGACCTGTGATATAACTAGACTGATCCATCGCAAGAAATGCCGCGATATTTGCCATTTCTGAAGCTTCTGCAACTCGTTTAAGCGGAGTCCTTCTTAGGATTGGGTTCATTCTATCTTCTTTAGCTAGTAATCCTTTGGTAAGTGGTGTTACTGTAAACCAGGGAGAAACTGCATTAACTCGAATTCCGTCTGCTGCCCATTCTACCGCCAAACTTCTTGTCTGCTGAAGCATTGCTGCTTTAGACATTGCATAAGGCACGCCGGTACCAACATCTTGCATTGCTGCAGAAGAGGCAATATTCACAATTTTTGAATTTCCTGAAATTTTTAAATACGGGTGCAATTTTAAACTGAGTTCAAAAACCGAAAATTGGTTGATCTCGATCACTTTTCTATATTCATCTTCAGTGTATTCTAAAGCTTTCTTTCTAATATTGATGCCGGCATTATTTACAAGAATATCAAGTTTGCCCCATTTTTCTTTCATAGCTGCCGCGATCTTATCCTGATCTTCCTTGATAATCGCATCTGCAACTATGCCTGTTACATCATAGTTTTTCGCCCGTAATTCTTCTTCCAGTTTTAAAATATCTTCTTTATTTCTGGCTGTAAAAATGACGCTGGCGCCTAACCGTGCAAACTCTTCTACGCAAGCTCTTCCGATACCTTTAGAGCCTCCGGTAATTAAGGCAGTTTTATTGTTTAGATTCCACATAGAGTTCAAATTTTGTAGGGTGAATATTTATAATAGACAAAGTTTTGTTTTTATTATCTAATCTCCTTCTTCGAGTAAATATAAAAAAGAAAACCTCCCAATTTGGGAGGTTTTCGATAGATTCGATTCAATAAAAATTATAACCTGCGTCCTGTTAGTAATCTATAAAGTAATAAAATTACAGCCAGAACTATAAGAATGTGTATAATGCTTCCTAGATCTGGAAAGGCAAAATAACCTACAAGCCATCCAATAATTAACAGTACGATGATTAGCCAAATTATATCTCTCATTTTAGTTGGTTTTTAGTGACTTTTTGGTCACGTTAGTTAATTGCTATTTTGATTTTTTGGTTAGTTAGCAAGGCTTTAAAAGCCTTTATTAACCAGTTAGTTAAATCTAATTTATAGAATAGGTGGTCTGGCTAAAAGCTATTTAACTCGTAATTAACTCGTATGTTAAAAATCTGATGGGTTTTTAATAATTTGGGCTGCTCGCTCTTTAATTTTTGCTATTTCTTTAGCATCTTTTTTTTCCAACAAACTCATCATCATATTCATTCGCTGGTTGTTTTTAAAGAATTCTTTCTTGTCATCTAGAAAATTCCAGTATAGGCTATTAAATGGGCAGGCATCCTCTTCAGTTTTCTTACTCACTTTATAATGGCAACTTTTACAATAGTTACTCATTTTATTTATATAACTACCGCTGGATACATAAGGTTTTGTAGCTACAATACCACCATCAGCAAACTGGCTCATTCCTCTGGTATTGGTAATTTCTACCCATTCTATCGCATCGATATAAATTCCCAAATACCAGGCATCAACTTCGTCGGGATGGCATTGGGTAAGTAAAGCATAATTCCCAGTGATCATTAAACGCTGAATATGATGTGCGTAAGCATTATCTAAACTTTGCGTGATCGAATGATGCAAACAATTCATTTTGGTATTCCCATCCCAGTAAAATGGAGGCAATTCGTTTTGATTATCTAGTTTATTGCTTCTGCGGTATCCCGGCATTTTTAACCAGTAAATACCGCGCATATATTCTCTCCAGCCTAAAATTTGCCGTACAAAACCTTCAACCTGAGAAATATCGATTTCATCTTTATGCTCGTAATAATATCCAACTACAGATTCGATCACCTCCTTTGGACTAAGCATTTTTGAATTCATGCAGAAAGATAATCGTGAATGAAAAAGATAAGCTTGTTCGGTATGCAAAGCATCCTGAAAATCTCCAAAATGAACGAGTAAATTTTTACAGAAATAATTTAAAACCGAAAATCCGTCTTCTCTAGAAGTTGGCCAGTTGAAACTTTTCTCATCAATATTACCCATAGTTTTGATGCCGGCCTCTTCAATTTCTTTTACTAAACCTGAAACATCTTTTCTAAAACCACGCTCATGCGGAATTTCAGGTTTTCCCGTCCATTTTTTACGATTCGATTTGTCGAAATTCCATTTTCCACCTTCAGGATCCTTTTTTGTGGCCATCATAATGTCATATTTCTTCCGCATATCGCGGTAAAAATATTCCATCGTCATGTGCTTTTTGCCTTTGTAGAATTTTTCCAGATCATCTCTTTTCGTTAAAAAATGCTGCGTATCATAAGCTTCAGATTCGATTGAAAGGGAATCGCAAATTTCCTTTAGTTGTTCATCAAGACGATATTCATCGGGGAGCTGATATTCGAACTTTTCAATATCTTTTTTTTTGATGAGCTGCTTTAAATTTTCAGCCAGATCCTGTTGATTTTCTTCATCGTTGATGTGGTAATAAATGATCTCGTGCTCTCTTTTTTTAAGATATTCAGCGAAATTGCGCATCGCTAAAAAGAAACCAACTACTTTTTGAATATGATGCACGGTATAATCTGTCTCCTGGCGCATTTCCATCAAGACATAAATGATATCGTCCTGCTCTTCCTTATACCAACTATGCTGATGGTTTAATTGATCGCCTAAGATTAACCGTAATTTCTTTAGTTTTTTAGCCATGTATCAATATATTCATTATTAGGATCGTAACGCTCTGCCTGCTTTTTAATATTGAATTTTCGATCTCGAGGATCGTTACCCACGCCGCTATTGTACATCCAGTTTCCCCAGTTACTGTGCACATCATAATCGATTAAAACACTTTCAAAATAGGCAGCGCCCGCTCGCCAGTCTTGTTTTAATTCTTTCGCCCAAAAGCTATTCACGTTTTGCCGGCCACGATTGCTCATAAAACCGGTTACCGCAATCTCTTTCATATTGGCATTTACAAAATCTTCTTTAGTTTCACCATCGATCCAGCTTTGCAGCTTTTCTTTGCTGAAGTTCCAGTCGAGTTCTTTATTTAAAATTCCGCTTAAAAAGAAGATCGAGTTTCCATGTTTTAGGGAAATATATTTGAAAAAATCCCGCCAAATAAGTTCGAATATCAACCAATAAGTATCTTGATTTTTGGTGATTTCCTGCTCAAATTTTTTGACTTCGTGATAAATGCTTACTGCGGAAATACTTCCGTTTGCAAGCCATGCCGAAAGTTTAGAACTGTAATCTTCACCTAACAATCCGTTACGAGTTTGTTTGTATTCAGCAAGATTTTTTGTTTTCCAGAAGTAGTGCTTTATTCTTTTCCAGGCTTCATCTTCACCTCCTTTAAACGGAAAAGCGGTTCTTGGATTCTGTTCAAAATTTTCTAATCCCAGATCTTCAAGGTTGGGCAGTTTTGAAGTGTTTTTTAGAAGATTACTTTCTGGTTTTTGCTGCGGAATTTCAATCTCATCGCGAACATCAACATATTTTTCGCACTCTTTTCTGAATTCAGTATACACCTTCGGGATCTTACTAAAGTCATTATAAGGAATATCTTCAGGATGAAATAAAAACTGCGTGTAGAAAGATCGAAAATCGATATTTTGAAGCTTGTTTTTCAGAGAATCGATGATCTGTTTTTCTTCTGAAGTCCACTCTTCCTGAAAATAAATGGCTTCAATTTGGTGATCTTCGATAATTTCAGGAATAATTTCTTCTGGCTTTTTATGGAAAGTAAACAAACTAATATTTAAGTCAGCTAAATTCTGCTGAAGTTGAATAACACTTTCAATCAAAAATTGAGCTCTGAATTTTCCCATTTTGGGAAATCCGTATTTGGTTTCTTCAAACTTCCTGGGATCAAAACAATAAATAGCGATTAGCTTTTCATGGTTTTCACAGGCTTTAAAAAAAGCCTCATTATCTTTTACTCTTAAATTATTTTCAAACCAGATAAGTCCTGTACTCATTAATTATTCTTCAATTATTTTTCGATTTTGTTCGGCGACATTTTTCGCTACAATAAATTACATTTTCCCAGTTTTTCGTCCATTTCTTTCGCCAGGTAAAAGGCCTGTTGCAAACAGGGCAAATCTTTTGTGGTAAGTTTTCTTTCTTTACGTTTTTCAATCTTTGGGCTCGTTATTATCAAAAAAACTTTTGATCTCCTGGCCGGGTCTCGCATAATGAAATCGGTCTAAAAGTGCTGGTAGGGCATATGCATCTAAACCATTTATCGCCACGGTGCCGGCATCTTCTAATCGCAACCAGCCATCTGGCGTCTGTATACTTTCATCAAAATAAACATGCTTTATTGCCCCGATCACCAAAGCGGTTCCGTTTTCTTTGATCTGATATTCGTTTACATATTCGCAACCAATTTTGACGGCGCATTGTTTCACATAAGGCGCATAGAATTCATCTAAATATTCCTCTTCGAGTCCGGTTTTTTTGAATTCAGATACTTCCTCTTCGTATTTTGCAGCGGTTTGATGTGCTTTCGCGATCATATCTTGGTGAATATGATTTACAGTAAAGTATTTAGTATCTTTTATATTCTTATAGGTATTTCGCGGTACCGTTTCTGGCCGGGTTACAAAACCCAGTAACGCAGGATCGCTTCCTAAATGAGTAACCGAACTAAAAACAGCAACATTGGCTCCTTTTTCTTCAGATTTTGTGGCAATAAGATTAGCACTTTTATAACCAGACAGGCTATTTACCAGGTTTAACCTAAAGATTTTTTCCATGCCTTCAATATCACTGGCGCTAACATGTTTCATGAGAAATTATATTTTGAGGTGAGACTCGATATTCAATAAAAAAGAGGTTAGTTTTTAAACTAACCTCAATTTACAACTCTGTTTTTATACCTGCTGTTAATGGATTTTTAAATTAATCCTGTAATTCCAGCTGGTTAATTTTCATTTCGTAAGCTTCGATGGCTTCGTTTACAGCGTCAATATTATCTGAAGATCGCTGGTGTGCATCTTCCATTGCTTTTTCTAATTCTTTATCAGGATGCTCAAATAAATCTGTGATTACATGATTTATTTTATCGATAATACTTTCCTGACTGTTTTTAATGTCTTCCAGCTTATTTAAAGTGGAACGCATATTATCAATTTTCTCTTGATCCATAATTCTTAAATTTTGAATTGAATTTAAAAGTAGTGGTTTGAATTCTTTAAAATCAATCAATTAACCAATTTTAGTAGGCTTTTAATGAAAGATTATGAATTGTTGTGTGAAAATAGAAATCTAAAATAATTCGAGTTTTATCGACAATGCAGTGCGAAATGTTGCATAAATGCTAAAGAATAAGGTCTTTCGCAAAATATCTGTATTTTTGTATTCTAAATTGTATTTGTTTTCCTTACAAAGCAGATCGCGTACTTCAAATTAATTCATGCAACAATCTAAGAATATTGCAATCGTTGGCTCGGGCCTGGTAGGATCTTTACTAGCGGTTTATTTAAGAAAAGCCGGACATCAGGTAACTATTTTTGATCGTAGGCCAGATGTTAGAAAAGTAGAATTTTCCGGTAGGTCAATTAACCTGGCAATGTCTAATCGTGGTTGGAGTGCATTACGAAGAATAGGATTAGAAGACGAAATTAGAAAACTGGCACTGCCTTTAGATAAGCGTGCTATGCACGTAAACGAGAAGCCACTTTATTTTCAGAAATACGGGAAAGAAGGCGAAGCGATCTATTCGATTTCCCGCGGAATTTTAAACCGAAAAATGATCGATCTTGCTGAAGAAGCTGGTGCGGTTTTTAAGTTCGAAGAGAAGGTTTGGGATATCGATCTAAAGCAAGCCACAATTTATACCGGTGATTCAGAAACTACACCTTGGACCGAATATAAATTCGATCTTATTTTTGGCGCAGATGGCGCTTTTTCTCGCGTAAGACATAAAATGCAACGACAAAGCAGGTTCAATTATTCGCAGCATTTTATCGATGTGGCTTATAAAGAACTTACGATTCCCGCAAACCCAGACGGTTCTCATAAATTAGATAATGCTTCTTTTCATATTTGGCCCCGTGGTAAGTTTATGCTTATTGCGATGCCTAATTTAGATGGAAGTTTTACCTGTACTTTGTTTATGCCTTTTGAAGGTGAAGTTTCTTTTGAAAGTATCAATACTGAAGCTAAAGCTGAAGCATTTTTCGAAAAGTACTTCCCAGATATTAAAGAAGATATAGCTAATTTAAAGAAAGACTTCTTTAAAAACCCTACAAGTGCCATGGTGACGATTAAATGTTTTCCTTGGCGTTATGATGATAAAGTGACCTTAATTGGAGATTCTGCTCATGCAATTGTACCGTTTTATGGACAGGGAATGAATGCAGGTTTCGAAGATATTTCGGTACTTTTTGATAAGATGGAAGCACATGGAGATGATTGGGATAAGATATTTTCTGAATATCAAATTGCCAGAAAACCTAACGGAGATGCTATTGCTGAATTAAGTTATAGGAACTTTATAGAAATGAGTAGCAAAACAGCGAATCCTATGTTTTTACTTCAGAAAAAAATAGAAAAGAAATTTGCTGAAAATCATCCTGAAGCCTGGGTGCCGTTATATTCACGAGTAACTTTTTCAGATCATTCTTATGCTGAAGCCTTAAAGATTGGCGATAAGCAGGAAAAGATCATGGCTGAGGTTTTACAAATGCCGGATATCGAATCTAATTGGGATAGTCCTGAAGTTGAAGAGCGTATTTTAGAATTACTTGGTGAAAAAGTAACAGTTTAATTTTATTGGCACCGCCAAAGGGTATAATACCCCGAGGCTTGCCTCGCAATTAAAAATTTGTTTCCAACGAATGCCTTGAGGGCTTGCCCCAAGGTAGTTTACTACTCGATTTCTTCCAGTTCTTCTTTAACTTCTAAAGCATCGTAAACCTGCGTCATTGTTCGTTCGTCTTCACTAAGAACGATCAAAATATCATTAGCTTCGATCGCTGTAGTTCCTTTTGGAGTTATAAATTGCTCGTTTCTGGAGATCATGGCAATAATTGCTTTTTTAGGAAAGCCGAGTTCTACAATTCGTTTTCCTACCGCATTATTATTTTCAGGAATAAGAATTTCCCGAATTATAGATTTTGCTCCATCAGATAAAAAAGTTTCTACCTGGCTTTTTGGTTTTACGCGTTCTGGTAAAGCAACATGTAACCATTTTGCTACTACAGATAAAGTTGTTCCCTGTATAATCATAGAGCTTAATGATACAAAAAAGACAATATTAAATATAAAGTTTGCTTTGTCTACACCGGCTAGCAGTGGATAAGTAGCGAACACAATAGGAACCGCACCACGTAATCCAACCCAGCTAACATACCATCGACGACGCATTTTCATTTTAAAGAATGATAAGCTCATAAATACTCCAAGTGGTCTTGCAACGAAAATTAGGAATATAGAAATGACTAATCCAATTCCTATTACAGGAACGATCTGGCTAGGATAAACAAGCAATCCAAGGGTAAGGAAAAGTACGATTTGCATTAACCAGGCAAGCCCATCAAACATTTGCATGATGGTTTTCTTTCGTATAAGGTTTTGGTTGCCTAAATAAACTCCGCTTAAGTACACCGCTAAAAAGCCGTTACCACCCATAAAGTTTGTGGCTGAAAATACAATGAACATCAGCGCGATTGCAAGTACAGGATATAATCCGTCGAAATCTAATTTAATTTTATTGATAACCACCTTGCAGAGTTTCCCAAAAATGAATCCCAACAATCCACCAATTAAGATCTGCTGAATGAAAAGCGGGATAATATTCCAAATACTTTGCTCTGGATTTAAAACCAGGCCTAGAAAAGCGATGGTGAGAAAGTATGCCATTGGGTCGTTACTACCACTTTCCAGCTCTAATGTTGGTCTTAAATGAGATTTTAATGCCAGGTTTTTAGATCTTAAAATAGAAAATACGGCAGCGGCATCTGTAGAGGAAACAATAGCACCAAGTAACAAGCCTTCGTAAATAGAAAAATCTGTTATCGCCCAAACAAAAGTTCCTACACCAAGAGCAGTAAATAGAACTCCGAATGTAGAAAGAGAAATTCCTTGCCAAACTACTGGCTTAATACTTTTCCAGTTGGTGTCTAATCCTCCTGAAAATAAAATGAAGTTTAAAGATGCAATTCCGATAAACTGAGCGATCTCTGGATCGTTAAAATAAATACCACCAATACCTTCACTACCAGCTAGAATCCCTACAGAAAGAAATAAAACCAGCGTTGGTACACCAAATCGATAAGAGGTTTTACCAGCAAGAATACTAATAAAGAGTAGGAGAGAACCTACTAAAAGAATGTTCTCTATAGTGATGCTCATTAGGGGCTACAATTTTTTTACTAAAATACACTTTTAGTCAATAATCGATATTGAAATGATCTAATGCTTCGGCCAAAATCAAAAAAAAGAACCCGAAATCATCGAATTTCGGGTTCTACTCAAATTAATATAAATTTTAATGAGCGTTTTCTTTTAGCAGCTCTGGAAATTTTTTCTTGAATCGATTAATTCTTGGGATCGATACACTTTGAATGTATGGATTTTCAGGATGATACTTCTCATAATCCTGGTGATAATCTTCGGCTACCCAAAATTTCTGAAATGGCAAAACTTCAGCAGCGATTGGGCTATTGTAGTTCTTAGCAACTTCAGCTTTTACCTTTTCGATAGTCTTTTTTTGTGCTTCATTTTGATAAAAAACGATCGATCTGTATTGCGAACCACGATCTGGTCCTTGTCCGTTTACCTGTGTAGGATTTTGCGAACCAAAATAAACCTGCACCAAAGTTTCAAAACTTACCACCTCTGGATCGTAAATAACTTCTACACTTTCAGCATGGCCTGTTCTTCCGGTATTACTTTGTTCGTAAGTTGGATTTTTAGTGTGACCACCAGAGTAGCCAGAGATTGCTTCATCTACTCCTTTTACACTTTCGTAAACAGCTTCAACACACCAAAAGCATCCACTGGCAAAGTAAGCTTTTTTAAATCCATTTTCTGCAGGAACTTCAACAGGTTCAGCATTTGCGATTTCAGGTTTTGTGGCTGGATTGTTTTGGGCATTATTTCCGCAGGCAAAAAGAACTAGGCAAACGGCAGTTAAAATAAATGATCTCATTTTTTAATTAGCTTTTTGTAAAGTTTCCTTCTAATGTTTTCTTTCCAAAGATCGCATAATCTGTTGCCAGTTGTCCATCGATCTTAAAACCTAACCAATCAAGTTTTAGGCCAGTTTTTGTAGGTTCTAGGCTGGCAATAGGTTCGTCTTTAGAAAAATCTTCCCATGGCAGATCTTCGTTGGTATTTTTTGAAGACGGACTCACATAAAAGGCATCGTAACCGCTGGCTGTTTTCTCGAACCTAACATTAATATACATACGGTCTGGCTGAAGACAAAACTCTGAATTTCCCGTTAGGCTAACTTCTACACAGTAGCAATTGCAGGCTCCATCCATTTCACCTTGCTTGGTGTATCTTCCTGAGATTTCCCCGGCAGCGCTATTGGTTTTAGAAGTATCTACAGGTTCTTCAAGATTATCGATATTATCATAACGATTAATGTCGCTTTCTTGATCTACTTCTCGTTCGTTGCTTTCAACCTCAACTTCAGGATCTGAAGAATTTTCAGAGGTTTCTTTATTTTCATTTCTACAGGCAAAAGCAAGTAAAGCGAATACGATTATAACAGTTTTCTTTATCATAATTTTTTGTGTTAGTTGCTTAGTAAAGTTAAGTTTTTAAGCTCGCTTTATTGTGAAATCCTTGTTAATCAATATTCTTGCTTTTTTTGATGATTAAGTTAAGACATAAAAAAACTGCTTAGAAATATCGAATATCTCTAAGCAGTTTTTAATATGATTAAATCAAATTTTTAAGCTATTACATGCTTTGGAAAAGTTGATCCATTTTTTCTTTTTCTTCTTTTGCAAGATCTTCATCTACAAGAATACGACCACTGTGCTCGTCTGTAATGATCTTTTTTCTTCCGGCAATTTCCATAATTACCTGTGGAGGAATCGTAAAGTAAGAACCACCTGAAGCACCACGTTCTACAGGCACAATAGCTAAACCATTTTTTACATTGGTACGAATACGTTTGTAAGCTTTTACTAAACGTGCATCGATCTCATTCTCGTATTGCTCTGATCTGTCGATAAGCGCCTGCTCTTCTTTTTCGGTCTCTGCAAGGATCGCATCAAGTTCTCCTTTTTTGTGCTCTAAGTGAGCTTGGCGATCTTTAAGACGCTCTTGGGTTTGCTCGATCACTTGTTTCTTTTGCTCGATCTGAGCTTTGTATTCTTTGATGTGCTTTTCAGCAAGTTCGATCTCTAATTCCTGGTATTCAACTTCTTTTGTTAAAGCGTTGAATTCACGGTTATTACGAACATTTTTTTGCTGCTCAGAATATTTTTTGATGGTCGTCTTAGACTCGTCGATAAGATTTTTCTTATTCTTAATATCGTTGTTGATTACTTCGATATCACCATCTAATTTTTGTAAACGTTTATTCAATCCGGCTACTTCATCTTCTAAATCCTGTACCTCTAAAGGAAGTTCGCCTCTCACGTTTCGAATTTCATCAATTCTGGAATCTACCAACTGAAGATCGTATAAAGCTCTTAACTTCTCTTCTACAGTAAGATCATTTTTCTTTGCCATACTTAAATATACTTGATAGGATTGCTATTTGTCTCTGCTAAAATAAGTGCAAAATTACTAAATTTTTTCGTT
Organism: Zunongwangia sp. SCSIO 43204; assembly: GCF_019904275.1. Lineage (GTDB taxonomy): Bacteria > Bacteroidota > Bacteroidia > Flavobacteriales > Flavobacteriaceae > Zunongwangia > Zunongwangia mangrovi. Next base: position 75,490 of record NZ_CP063204.1, on the reverse strand, counting down.
AAAAAAGAATATAGTAAATTTTTTGTAAACTGTTCGCTTTCATAGTGTCCAATATCGGCTAACACTATATTTTGCTCGGCTTTATAGAAGTCGTGGTATTTTAAATCTGCAGTAATATACATATCTGCACTTGCTTTTTTCGCATTTTCGATCGCAAAAGCGCCACTTCCACCTAAAACTGCAACTTTTTTTATCGGTTTTTCAAGTAATGCTGAATGCCGTACACAGCCTGTTTTAAAAGTCGATTTTATAAATTCCAGAAAGCTTTTTTCATCCTGTGGTTCTTCCAGTTCACCGATCATGCCCATCCCAAGATGCTGATTTGTATTTTCCAGGCTCGTAATTTCATATGCAACTTCTTCGTATGGATGTGAACTAAATAGTGCATTTAAAATGTTGCCCTCTACATGAGCCGGGAAAGTGATGCCAATCTGAGTTTCTTCCTCAAAATGAATATTTCCTCGTTCTCCTATTACAGGATTAGATGCTTCATTTCCTTTAAAACTTCCCTGTCCGTTTACGTTAAAGCTGCAATTATCGTAGTTTCCAATACTGCCGCCACCTGCATCAAAGATCGCTTTTCGAACTTTTTCAGCATCATTTTTAGGAACAAAGGTGAGCAGTTTTTTAATACTGTTCTTCTTCGGAATCAATATTTGGCGATTTACGAGTCCTATTTTCTCACAAATCATATCATTTACGCCTTTATGCTGATTGTCTAATGCGGTATGAATTGCATAAATAGCAATATCATTTTTTATCGCTTTAAGAACTACGCGCTCTACATAATTTTTGCCCGTAATTTTTTTAAGCCCAGAGAATATAATGGGATGAAAACTAATAATAAGATTACAATTTTTGGCAATCGCCTCATCTACCGTAGCTTCAAGTGTATCTAAAGTGATAAGTGCTCCGGTAACTTCAGCATTTTTATCACCTATCAAAAGTCCTACATTATCGAAGTCTTCGGCATAATTTAGTGGAGCAAATGCTTCAATTTCTTTTATGATATCCTGAATAATCATATTTTTAAATTTTAAATGCCTTTACCAAGGTCTTTTTGTTAATTCAGTAATTAATGGGTTCTTTTTAAATAATGTATTAATTTTCAAAAAGCATCCAAAACCTATAACTAACAAATGATAGTAAGCTGATCTGATGCATTTAATCGATCAGTTAAATAATCAAATTGCGAAAAATTAGATGTCAAAGATAAATATTATAGCCCGCCCTGTATGAATTTACTACGAAAATTCCTTTTTCCGTTTGCCTTTTTATATGGAATAATTGTATGGTTTAGAAATAAATTTTTTGACGCCGGAATTTTAAAAAGTTCCAGCTATGATTTTCCGGTGATCTGTGTTGGGAATCTTAGTGCTGGCGGAACGGGTAAATCTCCAATGATCGAATATTTACTGCGGAAGTTAAACTATGAAAATATCGCTGTTTTAAGCAGAGGCTATAAAAGATCTACTGAAGGTTTTTTAATGCTGAAAGGAACTGAAGAGGCCATTGAAACGGGTGACGAACCTTTGCAATTTAAAACTAAATTCCCAAACGCGATGGTGGCTGTAGATGCCGATCGTAGAAATGGAATTGCCGAATTAAGAAAGCAACATGCTGAAATTGTACTTTTAGATGACGCTTTTCAGCATAGAAAAGTAAAGGCAGGATTTAATATTTTACTCACTGCTTATGGCGATCTGTATTCTAATGATTTTTTATTGCCTACCGGAAATCTGCGTGAAACATATTCTGGTGCCGATAGGGCACAGGTGATCATCGTCACAAAATGTCCTGCGAATATTACATTAAAAGAGCGTGAGCATATAAGATTTAAGCTTCAGATTAAACAATATCAAGATCTATATTTTTCTACCATAAAATACGCAAATACGATCTTTAGTGAAAATGTAGATATTTCTTTAAAAGATATCAAAGAGAACGTAACAGTAGTGACCGGGATCGCCAAGCCAGAACCTTTTATTGATTATCTAAAGGCTGAAAATATACATTTTGAGCATCAAAAATTTCCAGATCATCACAATTTCACTGCAAGCGAGATCGAAATATTAAATAGTAAAAATAGTATCCTTACGACCGAGAAAGATTATATGCGTTTAAAGGATAAGATTAGTGTTCCGCTTTATTATTTACCTATTGAAACCGATTTTGTAGAAAATGAATCACATTTTTTAAACCGGGTAAATAAATTTATAGTAGAACATCAAAAATAAAAAAAGCGGCCTATCAGACGGCCGCTTTTTTATGAATTGTAAGTCATGTTGATTCTGTAAGAATTAAGCTTTAGCTTCTTGTTTTGCTAGGTATTTATTGATTTTGGTAAAAAACTCTTCCGTTTTATATGGTTTCGGGATAATATCATTGAAACCATTTAGATAAAATTCATCCAGATTTTCATCTAAAGTAACCGCTGTCAAAGCGATAATAGGGATTTCAGTATCAAATTTTCTAATTTCCTTGGTTGCATCAATACCACTAATTCCTGGCATGTGAATATCCATTAAAATTAGGTTGAAATTTCCTTCTTTCACCATTTCAATTGCGGTGGTACCGTTATCGGCAACTTTACAAATAGCTTTATTTTTCTCGATGATCTTCTTAGTGATCATTTGATTGATCTTATTATCTTCTACTACAAGAATTTCTTTGTCTTCAAGATAATCCTCGTTCTTAACCGGTAGTTTCTGCTTAGTTTCTGCTGGTTTCGAAGCTGATTCTACGATAATAAAATTAAGGTCGAAAGAAAATTTAGAACCTTTTCCTAAGTCACTTTCAAGGCTAATTTCGCTACCCATTAGGGTAAGCAGGTTTTTCACTATAGAAAGTCCTAAACCTGTACCACCAAATTTACGGTTGATTTGTGTCGAACCTTGAGTGAAATTCTCGAATATTGCCTTTTGCTTTTCTTTCGAAATTCCCTCACCGTTATCTTTAATTTCAAAATGAAGGGAAACTTCGTCTTTAACCTGTTCGATTAATTCAACTTTTATCCAAATGTCTCCATCTTCAGTAAATTTGATCGAATTCCCGATAAGATTGATCAAAATCTGAGATAATTTTAGTGGATCTCCTTTTAATTTCTTCGGAATATTTTTCCCAAAATCGAAGTGAATATCAATGTTTTTATCGTCTGCAGAATTTTTAAGCGCTACTAAAACATCTGAAATTCTTTTTTTAAGATCGAATGAAGATTTTACGATCTCTACTTTATTAGCTTCAAGTTTATTAAGATCCAGGATGTTATTGATCAAACTCAATAAATATTCCCCTGAAAATTTTAAAGAATTCAGGTGTTCTTTTTGATTGGGAGTTGGATTTTCTTCCAATAACAAATGCGTTAGTCCGGTAACGGCATAAAGCGGTGTCCTAAGTTCGTGAGTGATCGTACTCAAAAACTGTGCTTTGGCAGTTGTGGCACGCTCAGCATTTTCTTTTGCCAATGTAAGTTCACGATTTTTCTTTTGAAGCAATCCGTTTGCTCTAGCTCTTAAATTGTTATTCTTATAAAGTGATAGCGTAAGCAAGGATAAGATCGTGATTAAGGCTACACTTAAAATGGTGGTGAGTTTATTCACTTTTAAAGAACGCTCGTTTTCTTCTCTTTGAGCAGCAAGTTCCTTTATTTCGCTTTTTAAGGCATCGTTGCCATATTTACTGTAAAGATCTTTAGCAAGTGCTTTTTTATTAATATCAAAAAGTCGGTCTCGCTCTGTATTCGCCAATTTCAGGTAACTTAAAGCCTCTTCAGTATTTCCCTGGACTTCGTAAATTTGGCTAAGAATATTGTAAGAGCTCATTACCATGCCAATAAACTTCTTTTGCTGAGCAATTCCTAAAGCAATATTTGCATATTTAATGGCTTCAGGATAATTTTCTCGTCGAAGTTCTGTTCGGGCTAAATAGTAATGAAGTCTAGCATATTCGTATGGATTAGAAAGTGAATCCAGATCTTGTTTCGCTTTCATTAAATGCTGAAAAGCTTTATCTGGAGATTCGTCTAAATTCAGGAAAATAATAGCGCGCTGTAAATTCAGCAGAGAAAGGTATTGATCTAGATCTTTATTATTTGATTTCTTATAATGGCTTTCAGATAGATTAAGGTAATCCATCGCTCGTTGCCGTTCCTTCTGGGAAATTAGGATCTTAGAAAAGCTAAGGTAGCTGTAGGCAAGGCCTTTTTCGTCTAATATCTCACGCTGTATAGCAATCGCTCTGTTTATAGCCGTAGTGGCATCACTATAGTTGTGTTGTATATAATTAAGTTTAGAGGAGATACTGCTGGCTAAGGCAATGTTCCTCTTATGGTTAATATCCTGTGCTAGTTCTAATGATCGGTTAAGTTCATCTGTTGCTTTGTCAAATTCGTACCTGTTTACAGAAAGTTCTGCACTCTTTAAAAGGCTATCAATTTGACGGGTAATTTTTTCTCTATTCTGGTTTTGGGCGCTAGTTGAAAAAATTAAAAAGCAAGTAAAAAGCAGGAAATACGTAAGCTTTAACTTATTCATTTTACAGCTAAAAGGCTAAAAATTGCTGCTAAAGATACTTAAATTAATAGAAAGTAGAAATTAAATCTATCAACCTGCTTGAATATCCAACTTCGTTATCGTACCAGCCTATAAGTTTTATTAATTTTCCGTCGATTACTGAAGTCATTTCTGCATCAAAAACGCAAGAATGAGGGTTCCCAGAGATATCTTTAGAAACTATTGGGTCTTCTGTATAGCTTAAAATTCCGCGTAAACTTGTTTCTGAAGCGATCTTAAAAATTTCATTTACTTCTTTTATTGAAGTAGATTTTGAGACATTAATTGTCATATCGGTTAAAGAACCGTTAGGAACCGGTACTCTAATTCCGCAGCCACCAATCACATCACTTAGCTCTGGAAATATCGAAGTCAGCGCTTTTGCAGCGCCGGTTGTTGTAGGAATTATCGACTGTGTTGCCGCTCTGCTTCGTCGAAGATCTCGATGTGGCTGGTCGTGCAAACTTTGGTCTGATGTAAAAGAATGTACGGTGGTAATATAAGCTTGTTCTACGGCAAAATTTTCGTGAATAAGCTTTAGCATTGGTGCCGCATTATTTGTAGTGCAGCTAGCGTTGGAAATAATATCTTCATTGCCATCTAAAATATGCTCGTTCACACCAAGAACCACCATTTTTATGCTTTCGTCTTGCGGCGGAACAGATAAGATCACTTTTTTTACAGTCTCTCCTAAATGTTTTTCCAGTTCTGGACGGGTTTTAAATTTTCCGGTAGCTTCAACTACTACATCAGTTTCAGAAGAAGTCCAATCGATTTTAGAAGGGTGATTTTGGTTAAAAACGGTGGTAGTTTTTCCGTTAACCACAAGCTTGTTTTCTTCAGCAGAAATATCAGCATTAAAAATTCCGTGGATGCTATCGTATTTTAATAAATGCGCCAGTGTTTTTGAATCGGCGAGGTCGTTGATAGCGACCACATTTATTTGAGGATGGTCAATAAGCAATCTGAACAAATTTCGACCAATGCGGCCAAAACCGTTTATTCCAAGATTAATGATTTCAGGCATTTTCTTAGTTAATGTGCTTTTGCGCTTTATAAGAAGATCTTACCAGAGCACTACTTTCCACATGTCTAAATCCAAGATCTAAACCTATAGCTTCGTACTTTTTAAATTGATCTGGAGTGATAAATTGCTTAACCGGTAAATGGCGTTTACTTGGTTGTAAATACTGCCCAATAGTGACCACATCTACGTTAGCGTCTTTAAGATCGTGAAGTGTTTGGATCACTTCTTCTTCAGTTTCGCCAAGACCAAGCATAATTCCCGATTTTGTACGATTTATGCCCTGTTCTTTTAAATAGCGCAAGACTTCTAAAGAGCGATCGTATTTTGCCTGGATTCTTACCTCTCGCGTTAATCTGCGAACCGTTTCCATGTTATGAGAAACAACTTCTGGAGCTACCTCTACGATACGATCTATATTTCTGGTATTTCCCTGAAAATCTGGGATAAGTGTTTCTAAAGTGGTTTCAGGATTCATTCGGCGAATAGCTTTTACCGTTTCTGCCCAAATGATCGATCCCATATCTTTTAAATCATCACGGTCTACACTTGTAACTACCGCGTGCTTAATTTTCATTAATTTAATAGATCGTGCTACTTTCTCTGGCTCGTCCCAATCTACCGTTTCTGGTCTACCAGTTTTTACACCACAAAATCCGCAGGAACGCGTACAAATATTACCTAATATCATAAAAGTTGCGGTTCCTTCGCTCCAGCATTCTCCCATGTTTGGGCAACTTCCCGAAGTACAGATCGTATGTAGATCGTATTTGTCTACAAGACTACGTAATTCGGTATATTTTTTACCTGTAGGAAGCTTAACTCTAAGCCATTTCGGTTTTCCTTTAGGTGTTGTTTTTGTAGGTGTAAGTGTTTCTGTACTCATAGCAAAAATCTCTTGTTCAAAGATACAATATTCTATCTAATTGCATAATTAGACGCAGGTAGTTTAAAAACCTTAATTAGCTTTTACGATCTTCGATAATTTCTGAAAGTAATTTTTTGGCTCTTAGTAATTTAACCTTTACATTATTCATAGGTTCTCCTAATGCTTCTGAAATTTCTTTATAGGATTTCTCTTGAAAAAACCGAAGGTTTAAAACTTCCTGGTAATGTGGCTTTAGTTTTTTGATATCCTGAAGCAATTGCGCCAAATTTTGTTCAGTAATAAGTTTGTCTTCTATAGAAGGTGTTTCGTCGACGATCGTATTTACTTTATCGCTCGCTTCAGAAATAGTATTTATGCGTAACTGGCTGTTTTTCTTCCGAAGAATATCTACATGAATATTTTTAGAAATGGCAATTAACCAGGTGCTAAAAGAATAATTTTCATCGAAAGTTTCTAATCGTTTAAAAGCTTTCGAGAAGGTTTGGATCGTAATATCTTCAGCTTCATATTCATTTTGTGTCTTTTTAAGCTGAAAACCATAAACATCGTTCCAAAACTTATCGAGCAAATAGTTGAAAGCCGACTGACTTCCTTTTTTCGCCTCCTGAATTTTTTGTAATAATAACTCCTGATTTATTTCCAATGTGAGGGTTTTGAAAAAATGTTGGCTATAAATATACCTAATTGTGATAGGATTAGGAAAGGTTCGAGAATGGGAAATAACCAAATAACGTCTTTTTCGTCTAGTTTTTTGGCCGACTGAAAATACACGATTCCTTCAATAATTAAAGTTAGTGCTAAAACACCTAAAGAGAATGGCCAGTATATTTTAAAGCTCAGTAAAATAATCAATAAGATCCAAAACAATAATCTGCTCGTGTAAAATAGACCTAGCAAAAGTTTATGTTTCGATTTATAGAATTTAGCCACAGAGGCATGTCGTCTTTTTTGTCTAAACCATTTAGAAATGCTGGTTTTTGGGACACTTCTGGTAATACTTTCGTTATGATCGCAAAGCACTACATTTTTATTGGTCGCTGCTTCGTTTACAAAAAGATCATCATCACCAGATCTAATTTGTAGGTGAGAGGCAAAGCCATTCAGTTTGTAAAACTGGCCAGAAGTATAAGCTAAATTTCTGCCTACGCCCATATAAGGGTTACCAAGTTTAGCGTACGAAAAATACTGAATAGCGGTTAAAAGCGTTTCAAAACGAATTAACTTATTAATGAATGATTTTTTATATTGAAAGTATCCACCATATCCTAAAACGATAGTTTTTTCTTCTGAAAATCCTGAAGCCATATGGCGTAACCAATGAATCGATTGAGGGGCACAATCTGCATCAGTAAAAACTAAGTGTTCGTTTTGGGCTTTTTTGATGCCTAGCGTAAGTGCGTATTTTTTGTTCGCCCAAAAGGCTTCGTTATTTTCAACATTTACGATCTTTATCCTGGGATCGATCTGTTGAAATTCTTCAATAATATCTAAAGTATGATCTGCAGAAGCGTCGTTAATTACAATTACCTCGAAATCTGGATAATCCTGCTCTAAGATCGAAGGCAGGAAGTTTTGTAGGTTTTCAGCTTCATTTTTAGCACAAACAATTACCGAAACAGGAAATGTTACCGGTTTAGCTTCAGAAGATCTGGAGCCAGAAAAGCTAAAAAAAGCTATAAAATAACTAATGTTTATTGCCGCAAATAGAAGAAAAAGGGCAATTAGAACTGTCGCCATTCAGCATTAATTGGTCTGTTGCTTTGGATTTTTACACTTTTCGTCTGGCGCTTTTCCGCAGAAACTGCAAGGCTCACCTTCTTTATTTAAAAAAGGGCTCTGGCTGGCGCAGGTTCCTGCAAACTCACCATCTTTCTTTCCCCATATTTTAATTGCAATACCCGCAAAGGCCAATCCTAATAAAACCGCTGTTATGATAAATAGTTCCATAATTAAATCTTGTGATGCAAAAATACGAATTATTCGCTCGTTTTTAAAATAAGTCGCAGGTTTAGTAATTGCTTTACATTCTTTAACGAAGTTTTACCGTAATGAGATTTTAAGTGGCTGTATTTTAGAAGTATGAAACAGGTAATATTAGTTTTTGCCGCTCTTTTTTTATGGACTTCTTGCGATAATTTAAAAGAAAAACAGCGGCAAAATATAATCGACGAGTTGAAATTAGAAGATAGTTTGGTTGATATTAGCAACACAAAGCGAATGAAAGCAATAACCGAGTCTAGAAGTATTGCTATTATTGCTGCAGAAGATATTGAGCTTTCTAATTTTAATCATATTCTTCAAAATGGAGATTTGGCCGCGACTTTATTGAAAGGCCGTGGGCCGTACACTGTATTTGCTCCGGAAGATGAAGCTTTTAAAAATATAAATTATGCTGAATTCAACGAAAATGAGTCTGCAGGATTCTCTAAATTATTTATGCTGAATCGTGCTTTGCCTTACGGAAAATTAAAGGCTGAAATTATTGAAAATCAGCATCAATTATTAGTAGAAAACATGGAAGGCTCCAGGTTAAAGTTTGTAGAAAAAGATGGTGAAATTTATATAAAATCGGCTGCTGGAGAATGGCTGAAATTGGCTAAACCCGCCAAAGCTTCAAACGGATTTCTATATAAAATAAACGGAATTGTAGGGCGGAATTAAATAATATTCACTTCAGGTTCCAGGTCGATCCCGAATTTCTCTTTTACAACTTCCCTAACTTTTATAGAGAGCATCAAAATGTCGTTTCCGCTGGCATTGCCATAATTCACTAAAACTAAAGCCTGTTTTTTGTGTACTCCGGCATCGCCATCGCGATACCCTTTTAATCCCGACTGGTCGATAAGCCACCCGGCAGGAACTTTAACTTCAGTTTCGCTAATTGGATAGCTAGGTATTTCAGGAAAATGCTCTTGTAAGTTTTTAAAAACTTTCGCAGAAATAACAGGATTTTTAAAAAAGCTTCCAGAATTACCAATTTCGGCAGGATTGGGTAATTTACTTTCCCTGATTTTGATCACCGCATTCGAAATATCTTTGATCGTTGGGTTTTCTAAAGCTTCCAGTTCAGTTCTGATGGCACCATAATCCATCTTAAGCTGGTGGTTTTTAGAACTCAGTTTAAAGTTTACACTGGTGATGATATATTGGCCTTTCAGCTTGTTTTTAAAAACCGAATTTCGATATCCAAAATCACAATCTTCCAGCGGAAAAGTCCGGCTTTCCAGTGTTTGAATATTTATGGCTTCGCAAGAGACAAAACTGTCTTTAAGTTCTACGCCATAAGCGCCAATATTCTGAATAGGAGAGGTGCCTACATTTCCTGGGATTAGGGAAAGATTTTCCAGGCCGCCAAAATTTTGCTCTAGCGTCCATAAAACAAACTCATGCCAGTTTTCGCCGGCATGAGCTTTTATAATTACATAATCATTTTTTTCTTCTACAACTTCTTTTCCTTTTAGGTCGATTTGAAGCACTGTTTTGTGAATATCTCCGGTTAAGAGCATATTGCTGCCACCGCCCAGGATAAAAAGTTCTTCAGCATAGGTTTTCCTTAAAATCTTCTTTAGATCCTCGATTTCTTTGATTTTGATGAATTTACTTGCTCTTACATCAATACCAAAGGTGTTGTAGGGCTTTAAAGAAACATTGTGGATTACCTTCATGATCTTATTTGCTGGTGTATTCTTTAATCGCTACTTCTAGAATTTGTAGTGCGCGTTCAAGATTTTCTCTCTTAAGAACGTAAGCAATTCGTACCTGATTTAATCCTGTGTTAGGTGTAGAATAAAAACCTGCTGCTGGGGCGACCATTACTGTTTCACCCTCGTATTCAAAATCTTCTAATAGCCATTGTGCAAAATCATCTGCACTTTCTATAGGAAGTTCTGCAATACAATAAAAAGCACCTTTTGGTTTAGCTACGTTAACGCCTTCGATCTTTTCCAGGCCTTCAACAAGAATGTTTCTTCTTAAGGTATATTCTTCGTTTACTTCTTCAAAATATTCCTGTGGAGTATCTAAAGCAGCTTCACTGGCAATTTGTGCTAAAGTTGGCGGGCTAAGTCTTGCCTGTGCAAACTTCATTGCAGTAGTGATCACTTCTTTATTTTTAGAAACTAAACATCCAATACGAGCACCGCACATACTAAAACGCTTAGAAACCGAGTCTACCATAATGGCATTATTCGCTAATTCTGGAATACTCATAATACTATTATGTTTTACTCCGTCGTAAGTGAATTCACGATACACCTCATCGGCCACTACAAAAAGATCGTGCTTTAAAGCAAGATCGGCGATTTGTTGTACTTCTTCTTTGGTGTAAAGATATCCTGTTGGATTTCCCGGATTACAAAGAAGGATCGCTTTTGTACTTTCTGTAATTAATTTCTCGAATTCTGAAATTGGAGGTAATGCAAAATTGTTTTCTATTGAAGATTCAATAGGGACAATTGTTACTCCGCTAGAAGTTGCAAAACCATTGTAATTTGCATAAAACGGTTCAGGAATAATTACTTCATCTCCGGGATCGGTAATAGTTCCCATTGCGAATAAAAGTGCTTCAGAGCCACCAGTGGTTACAATGATTTCTTCCGCAGAAACATGAATGTCGTTTCTCTCGTAATATTTAGCCAGTTTTTCTCGATAGCTTGCAAACCCTGCAGAGTGGCTATAAGATAAAACTTCGATGCTATTATCCTTTACAGCCTGCATGGCAACATCTGGAGTTTTTATATCTGGCTGGCCAATATTTAACTGGTATATCTTTTTACCTTTTTTCGCTGCAGCTTCTGCAAACGGAACTAATTTCCTTATCGGAGATTCGGGCATGCTAAGCCCTTTTTTAGAAATTGAAGGCATTCTTTTACGTTTTATGTTTGGTGCAAAAATGCAAAATTAAAGTAAGAATGTTGGGAAGCTTTTATTGAAATTTAAATAGATAATCTATATTGAATATTTTAGAAAAATCTTCAAATAAAAAAACTCCCAAAAGTTGGGAGTTTTAATCTATAGGTATCGTAAATTACTTGGTGTCGGTATCGCCATCATCGGTTTTGGTGGCTTCAGCATCTATAACCCTACCTTTAATTTTTAAAGCTTTAGTGGGTTCTTCAGCATTAGAATATACTGTTACCGTTTTTCTTATTGGGCCAACACGTCTTGTATCGTATTTTACTTCGATCTTTCCAGATTCTCCTGGTTTTACCGGGCCGTCTGGTTTTTTAGGAATCGTACAGCCGCAGCTCGAAGTTACATTAGTGATCACCAAATCGATGTCACCAGTATTTGTAAATTCGAACACACGAACGCCGTCGCTTCCTTTTTTAATTTCACCGTAGTCTAAAGTTTCAGACTTAAATTCCATTTTTGCGGCTTTCTGCGCGATGGCAGAGTTGAAGCCTACAAAAGCCAAAATGGCGATTAATGCTAGTTTTTTCATAATTCAATAATTTTCGGAAAAGTAAAGATACGCTGAATTGCTACAGATTCAAAAATTATATTCAATTCAACTTCTTTTAAATTCCTTCACTTATAATTACTTTTGCCTTTATTTTCAAAAACTAGACCAATTATGGCAATCGCTTCACAATACAGCGCAAATAAAGTAGAAGATAAATGGTATAAATACTGGATGGATAATAAATACTTCCATTCTGAGGTCGACGAAAGAGAACCTTATACCATTGTTATCCCACCACCAAACGTAACAGGAGTCCTGCATATGGGGCATATGCTGAATAATACTATTCAGGATGTATTGGTGAGAAGAGCTCGTTTAAAAGGATTTAATGCGTGCTGGGTGCCGGGTACAGATCATGCTTCTATCGCTACTGAAGCTAAGGTTGTAGCAAAACTTAAAAGCGAGGGAATTAATAAAAATGATCTTTCTCGTGAGGAATTTTTGGAACACGCCTGGGAATGGACGCATAAGCATGGTGGGATTATCCTGGATCAGCTTAAAAAATTAGGAGCTTCATGTGATTGGGATCGTACAAAGTTTACGATGGACGACAATATGTCTGCGTCTGTGATCAAAGTTTTTGTAGATCTGTATGAAAAAGGTTTGGTTTATCGTGGATTTAGAATGGTAAACTGGGATCCAGAAGCTAAAACCACACTTTCTGACGAAGAGGTGATCTATCAGGAAAAACAAGGTCATTTATATTATCTTAATTATAAGATCGAAGGAAGTGATGATGTGGTAACTATCGCTACAACACGTCCTGAAACGATTCTTGGAGATACTGCGATTTGTATTAATCCTAACGACGAGCGGTTTACGCATCTTAAAGGTAAAAAAGCGATCGTGCCAATTTGTGGTCGAGTAATCCCTATTATTGAAGATGAATATGTAGATCTGGAATTTGGTACAGGTTGCTTAAAAGTTACTCCGGCGCACGACGAGAATGATAAAATGTTAGGAGATAAGCACAACCTTGAAATCATCGATATTTTTAATGATGATGCAACGCTTAATGACTTCGGAATGCATTATGCCGGAAAAGATCGTTTTGCAGTAAGAAAAGAAATTGTAGCTGAATTAAAAGAATCTGGAGTTTTAGTTAAAACTGAAGAGCATACCAATAAAGTAGGAACCAGTGAACGTACTGGTGCGGTTATCGAGCCAAAACTAAGCGACCAATGGTTCTTAAAGATGAAAGACCTGGCGCAACCGGCCATCGATGCGGTAGTTGGAGACGATATTAATTTAGTGCCAGAAAAGTTTTTAAGTACATACCGCCACTGGATGGAAAATGTACGTGATTGGAACATTTCTCGTCAGCTTTGGTGGGGACACCAGATTCCGGCATATTATTATGGAGATGGAACTAATGATTTTGTAGTTGCAGAATCGCTTGAAGATGCAGTTATAAAAGCACAGGAGAAAACGGGGAATTCGGCATTAACTGCTGAAGATCTTACTCAGGATAAAGATGCTTTAGATACCTGGTTCTCTTCCTGGTTATGGCCAATGAGTGTTTTCAACGGAGTTTTAGAACCAGAGAATGAAGAAATAAAATATTATTACCCAACTAATGATCTAGTAACTGCACCAGAGATTTTATTCTTCTGGGTAGCAAGAATGATCATTGCAGGTTACGAATATCGAGGTGAGCGACCATTCAAAAATGTGTACCTAACCGGAATTGTGCGTGATAAGCAACGTCGTAAGATGTCGAAATCTTTAGGGAATTCACCAGATCCACTTGGATTGATCGATCAATACGGTGCAGATGGTGTACGTGTTGGGATGTTGCTAAGTTCTCCTGCTGGGAACGATCTTATGTTTGATGAGGATCTTTGTAAGCAAGGTAGTGCTTTTGCGAATAAAATATGGAATGCCTTCCGTTTGGTGATGGGATGGGAAGTTTCAGAAGAAATTGAGCAGCCAGAAACATCGAAAATTGCGATCGATTGGTATAAGGCGAAATTCCAGAAGAGTCTGGCTGAAATTGAAGATCATTATTCTAAGTATAGAATTAGTGATGCGTTGATGGGAACTTATAAGTTAATCTGGGACGATTACTGTAGCTGGTTTTTAGAAATGGTAAAGCCGGCTTACGGGCAACCAATTGATAAGAAAACATTCGATGCGGTAATCGCAATTTTAGAAGATAATTTAAGGATTCTTCATCCGTTTATACCTTTTGTTACTGAAGAGATTTGGCAAACCATTAGTAATAGAACGCCAGAAGAAGCTTTAATCGTAGAAAAATGGCCAGAGCAGGTTTCTTATGATGAAAATATCATTAATGAATTTGTTTTTGCTTCCGAAGTAATTTCCGGAGTAAGAAAGATTAGAAAAGACAAGAATATTGCATTTAAGAACGAGATCGATCTTAAAGTTCAGAATAACGATAATGTTTCAGACTCGTTTGATAAAGTGATCACCAAAATGGGGAATATCGCCAATCTGGAATATGTGAACGAGCAGGTTGAAGGCGCTCTTTCTTTTCGTGTGAAATCTAATGATTATTTTATTCCTGTTGGTGGTGCAATTGATGTAGAAGCTGAAATTGCTAAGCTGGAAGAAGAATTGAAATATACTGAAGGTTTCTTAAATTCAGTAAATAAAAAGCTTTCTAACGAACGTTTTGTGAACAATGCGCCAGAGAAAGTTGTAGCAATTGAAAAGGCCAAACAAGCTGATGCTGAAGCTAAAATTGAAGCTTTAAAAGCAAGCTTAGCGAGTTTGAAATAGAATATATAGATCATGAATGAATTAAGCCTCACGATTTAGTGGGGCTTTTTTTATTGGCGCCGCCAAATGGTGTAATACCCCCAGAGGCTTGCCTCGAAATTAAAAATTTATTTCCAGCGAATGTTTCACGGGCTTGCCCGACGTTTTTTATTTGACTTTTTTGAGAATATAGATCGCTGAAGGTCTATAATCAGGAAGATGGATTAGAGAATATATGTGATAATTTAACTGCTGAAATGTAGAAGCTAAAAACTAGTAAAGAATTCATGTGAAATTAGGTCTATAATTGTAGAGCGACTATTTCTTAGATCATGATTTAAAATCTTAAGAGCTCTAGCTTTTTCAAAACTTAAAGCTATTCAGGGACTTTGCCGATATGTTCTTCGACAAGCTCGATGTATCTTTCTTCTGCCTCTTGTTTACTAAGATTTTTAACCTGTACAAGAGCGTTCACTTTAAAAGCGCTGCGTAGATCTCCGCTGTTGGTTGGTGGAATGTAAAATCCGTTTTGCTCTGTAGCTCTTTTGTAATACGAATAGAAGTGGAGCAATACATCTGGAGGAAATTTCTTATCGGTATTGCTGGCCATTTCGTAGGCTTTTAAAAAGCGTTCCCTGGTCTTTTCAGGCATAACTAAAAAATAAAATTAAACTTCAGCAATAACGGTTATTCCGCCTTTTACTTTTTCATTTAATGAAACTTTAACCGGAGTGCCTATAGGTAAGAACACATCTACACGAGATCCAAATTTAATGAATCCACTATCGCTACCTTGTACTACTTCTTTACCTTCTTCAGCATAATTAACAATTCGCTTTGCTAATGCTCCTGCTATTTGACGATAAAGTATGGGACCTGTTACAGCATTTTCTACAACAACGGTAGTTCTTTCGTTTTCTTCACTCGATTTTGGATGCCAGGCAACCAAAAATTTTCCTGGGTGGTATTTACTGTATTTTACGATTCCGCCAATTGGATGTCTGGTAACATGTACGTTTAGTGGAGACATAAAAATACTAATCTGTAATTTTTTTTCCTGAAAATATTCTTTTTCGAAAACTTCTTCAATAGCGACTACTTTACCATCTACCGGCGCCACTACATGATCATCGTTTAAAGAAGTGCGTCTGTTCGGGTTTCTAAAAAACTGAACGATAAGGATGAAAAATACTATAGAGGCCAAAAGGATGGCAAATTTTATCCAATATTGATTTATTAATGAATAAGAACCAATATTTATTACCAGCAGTGTTACTGCTGTAATGGCCATTATTTTGTATCCTTCTTTATGAAACATAATTTAAAAGGTATAAGTAAGCATAGATAAAAGGGGCAGCAAAAATAATACTATCTAGTCTATCAAACAAGCCTCCGTGGCCAGGCATTAATTTTCCGCTGTCTTTTACGCCAGCCTGTCGCTTAAATTTTGATTGAATAAGATCACCTAAAGTCCCAAAAATACTAATGAAAATAGCTAATCCTATCCAGTCTTTATAACTTAAAAAGTCTGTGTATATTGAAATAAAATAACTCACGATTGCGGTGAAAATAATTCCGCCAATAAAGCCTTCAATCGTTTTATTAGGTGAGATTCTTTCAAATAATTTACGCTTTCCAAAGTTCTTACCAATAATATAAGCAAAAGTATCGTTTGTCCAAATTAATCCAAAAATTCCTACAACCAACTTAGGTTTAAACTCACCCTCGATCGTTGGTATCAAGGTTAGGAAGATCACTGAAGAAATTAGGTAGAATATGATAATGATGTATTTCTTCTTCTCGAAAACCGGAATCTTGCGAATAACCAGAAGATCCTTTACTAAAAAGAGATTTACAAAAATGGTAACAGCTAAAAGAAGCAGCGTTGCATTTTGATCGAATTTTAGAATACTAAAAAGATAGAATAGTAGAGCTTGTACTACGTATAATGCATAACTTTTTAAGTGTAAAAGTTTTTGCATTTCGATAAGACAAATAAGCCCGAGCACGTAAAATAGACCAATAAAAATTAGTTCTGAAGAAAGGATGGATGCTACTAACATAGAAATATAAAGTAGCCCTGATACGGTTCTAATAATCGCTTCCCTCATAAAATATTAAAGATCTTCCAGAAGAAGTAAGTATAAATTTTTGCTACTGCTACCGTAGCTCATAAAATCACTTTCTTTCTGTGGTTCAAAGTTTTTAATGGTCGTAATGTTTGAGGGAATACGTTGTTTGTTCTTAAATTTGATGCCTCTTAAGCCTTCCCCAATGCTGTCTATAAGCTGACTTGTTGATGATAGAATGATGAAATCTGATGGTAACTCTCTTAGCTTTCTTTCTTTAATTTGATTGCTCGAAATTAAAATAGAGCCGTCGTTTGCAACTAGATATTCACAGGTTGAAAGAAAAAACGGAGCGCCTGCCGATAAATTAAAATCTAGGTTGAAACTATCGAATTTGCTCTTTAGGTTTTCATCAAAGCAGCAACATTGCTTTTCATACCAGTCGTTTTCTAATAAAATATTATCGAAAGCTTCCTGTATTTCTTCTTCGTCCTCGCAATATAAAAACTTGCCACCGTTATTTTTAAAATTGAGCATAAAACGCTCGTCTGTAGGAAGCTTCACTTCAGGCATATACTTCCCACGGTCAGCATTCTCAGGAATTTCCTGGTTTTTGTCTGACTTATTTTTTTTAGGGTTTAAGAATCTCCTAAATAGATTCATATAGTTTTGGGTGTGGTTCTAAATATCATTTTAACCAAAGGTAAAAAATCTTAATTTAACGCTTAGGTAAATTAAGATTTTTTAGCATTAGTCCAAATTTTATTTGTCTAGCGAAGTAGTTCCTTTGATGTCTTCACTTTCAGCTTCTTTTGGTGCGCTACTAGAATTTGATGCAGAAGGAGCAGATTCTTCGCTCTCTCTTATTTCATGTCCTTCTTTTTTCGCGAAGGGACGCTCACCAAAAATGTTTTGCAGATCATCTTTAAAGATTACTTCCTTGTCTAATAATATCTCAGCAAGTTGTGTAAGTTTATCTTTATTATCAGTAAGAAGATCTACAGCTCTTTGGTATTGGCTTTCAATTAGGTTTGAAATCTCTTTATCTATAAGCTCTGAAGTTTTTTCACTATATGGTTTTGTGAAATTATATTCACTTTGTCCCGAAGAATCGTAATAGGTAAGGTTTCCTACTTTATCGTTAAGTCCGTATATAGTTACCATAGCTTTAGCCTGCTTGGTTACTTTTTCTAAGTCACTTAAAGCCCCAGTCGAAATCTTATCAAAAATCACTTTTTCCGCAGCACGACCACCAAGAGCAGCACACATTTCATCGAGCATTTGTTCTGGGCGAACGATTAAGCGTTCTTCAGGTAAATACCATGCAGCACCAAGTGATTGTCCACGAGGTACAATTGTAACTTTAACTAATGGAGCAGCATGCTCTAACATCCAGCTTACTGTTGCGTGGCCAGCTTCGTGAAAAGCAATCGCTTTTTTCTCGTCTGGAGTGATGATCTTGTTTTTCTTTTCAAGACCTCCAACAATACGATCTACTGCATCCAAGAAATCCTGTTTGCCAACAGCTTTATTTCCTTTTCTTGCTGCGATAAGCGCTGCTTCGTTACAAACATTGGCAATATCTGCCCCAGAGAATCCGGGAGTTTGTTTTGCTAGAAATTCAGTATCAAGTTCATCTGCAACTTTTTTAAGTGGCTTTAGGTGAACTTCAAAAATCTCGCGTCTTTCGTTAAGGTCTGGAAGATCTACATAGATCTGTCTATCAAAACGACCGGCACGCATTAGAGCTTTATCAAGAACATCGGCACGGTTAGTAGCCGCTATTACAATTACATTAGTATTAGTGCCAAAACCATCCATTTCTGTCAATAACTGGTTTAACGTATTTTCTCTCTCATCGTTAGAGCCAGAGAAGTTACTTTTTCCACGAGCACGTCCAATAGCATCGATTTCATCAATAAAGATGATAGATGGCGATTTTTCTTTCGCTTGTTTAAACAAGTCTCTAACTCTGGATGCACCAACTCCTACGAACATTTCTACGAAATCTGATCCAGAAAGTGAGAAGAAAGGTACTTTAGCTTCACCGGCAACAGCTTTAGCTAATAATGTTTTACCAGTTCCCGGAGGTCCTACAAGTAAAGCTCCTTTAGGTATCTTACCACCCAGGCTGGTATATTTCTCAGGTTGTTTTAGAAAATCTACGATTTCCTGAACTTCTTCTTTCGCTCCTTCAAGACCGGCAACATTTTTAAAAGAAGTCTTTACATCTGTATTTTGATCAAATAATTTAGCCTTGGATTTACCAATATTGAAAATTTGTCCGCCTGCGCCACCGGCACCACCAGAACTCATTTTACGCATAATGAAGATCCAGATCCCAATGATAAGAACAAATGGTAAAAGTGTAATTAATATTTCTCCTAAGTAATTGTTATCTTGATCGAAGCTAAGTTTCGCATTTACATTGTTCTTATTTTGAATCTTCTCAATATCTTCCTCAAATTTATCTAAACTCCCAATTTGAAAACTATAATCTGCAGTGGCACCTGTATTTAAAAAATCAGAATCACCACTTTTTTTGTGGATAGCTTTTTCTTTGGCCTCGTCGGTGAGATAAACTTTAGCGATAGTTTTGTTTATAACAACTGTTTTCTGAATATCTCCTTCAGAAAGGTAATCCATATACTGCTGAGGAGTGATTTTTGATGGTTCTCCAAATCCACTACCACCAAAAAAGTTGATTCCTAAAAATATTAGTATGATGATCGCATATATCCAGTATGCACTAAATTTAGGTTTTTTAGGATCTAATTTTTTATTTGATTGCTTTTTCGCCATTCTTGGTCTTTCTTTCTTCTAAGTAATTAATATTTTGTCTCGATAGATGTTATTTTGGCATCTCCCCAAAGACTTTCGATGTCGTAAAACTCCCTAATGTGTTTCTGGAATACATGAACTACTACATTCACATAATCCATTAAAACCCACTCGGCATTTTCGCTACCTTCGATATGCCAGGGCTTATCTTTTAAAGCTTTACTAACAGATTTTTGAACGGAATTAACGATGGCGTTAACCTGAGTGTTAGAAGTACCGTTGCAGATAACAAAATAATCACAAACTGTATTATCAATCTCTCTTAAGTCGAGGATATCTATATCATTTCCTTTAACATCTTCTATTCCCTTAATGATATGTGCTATAAGTTGATCGCTGTTTGTTTCTTTTTTCGTCATTAAATTTATTTATTTACGCAAAGTTATGTTTTTTTGGCTTTTTATAGACCTACTTAACACAACATTTAGCGACAATCTTTTCTTTATTCTATTATGCGTATAATCAAAGTTGATGCCATCCCCTCTACAAACGACTTTGTGAAGCAATATTACTCTGGTAATTCTAGCTTCGAACCAGTTTGCGTTTCTGCTCGTTTTCAAACAAAAGGGAAAGGACAAAGAGGTTCTGTTTGGAACGTGACCGCAGGCAAAAATCTAACATTCAGCTTACTTTATCCTAAGATAAGCGTAACGATAAATCATCACTTTTTATTGAGTGCCGTTGTTTCACTTTCGGTTATAAATGTACTACGGAAGTTTAATACTCCAAAATTAAGTGTAAAATGGCCCAACGACATAATGTCAGGAAACTTTAAGATTGGCGGAATTCTTATCGAAAATATCCTGAAGCAAACTGACATCGCGGCCAGTGTTATTGGTATAGGTTTAAATATAAATCAGGACGATTTTGGTGATTTAAAGCAGGCTTCTTCATTAAAACTTCAAACCGGTAATGATTTTGATCTGGATGAAATATTACATGCAATCCTGGAAGAACTTTTAAAACGTTTAGAAGTGCTTTCAGAAGAAAATGAAACACTTATTTTAGAAGAATATGCTTCGTTAATGTTCAAAAAGGATGTTGTTGCTGCATTTCAATACCCAAATGGGGATTTCTTTAACGGAATTATTCGCGGAGTGACTATAAACGGACTTTTAAATGTTGAAATCGAAGAGGCTGTTTTTAAGACTTTCGATCTAAAAGAAGTAAAATTAATGTATTAAAAAAGCTGTTTCAAAATATCGAATTTTAAAACAGCTTCTAAGTTATAGATTATCAGTAATTTGTAATAATTCGTTTATTTCGTCATTCCGAACCTGCCCGTCCGGCAGGCGGGATTGATCCGGAATCTCATACTGTAATGAAAAATCAATTATTAGGATGAGACCCTGAATCAAGTTCAGGGTGACCAGATCTCATTATAATTTATTGCGGATATACAATTAAAATTTATCCAATATCGAAATCTACAATTTCGAAATATTTTCGCTTAAATTATTGATGAATTTTTGCAGCGGACTTTTTACCATCATCGCCATCATGGCATTAAATTCACCATTAAATAAAAACTGAACTTCACTTCCTGTACCAGTTTCGTTAATATGAATGCTTAGCGTGAAAGGAAATTTATCTGATCCAGATCCCAAAACCACAAGATTTGGTTCATCTGTGTTTACGATTTTAAGAACGATCTCTGGCATTCCTTTTAACTGAAAAAGAAACTTCTCTGAAGATAGAACTTCAAATTTCTCTTTGCTGCTAGGCATTATTTGGTCGTAATTCTCTACGTTCGTCAGGAAATTGTACATTTCCTGCTGGCTTTTACTGGCAGTTACTTTTGGGCTTTCTAAATTCATATTATTGCGGACTCCAATTTGCGGGATCTTTTCTCCAGCTTTTTAAAACTTCAACTTCAGATTCTTTTATATAGCTTGTGCGCTGCGCGGTATCGATTAAATAATCGTAATTACTTAACGTATGCACATCTAGATCTGCATTTTTAATATTTTCTTCAGCAATATCAAAACCATAAGAAAATATCGCGAGCATACCTTTAACGTTAGCACCACTTTCTCTTAATGCTTTTACCGCATTTAAACTGCTACCGCCAGTGCTTATTAGATCTTCGATAACGACTACGGTTTGGCCGGCTTCAAGATTGCCTTCGATTTGGTTTTTTCTACCGTGAGATTTTGCTTCTGGTCTTACATAAACAAAAGGCAGGCTAAGATATTCCGCAACCAACATCCCAATACCAATGGCGCCGGTAGCAACACCAGCAATAACATCTGGTTTTCCATAAATTTCTTCAACCTGCTTAGCGAAATTTTCACGTATAAAATTTCTAATCAGAGGATAGGACAAAACGATACGATTATCGCAGTAAATAGGAGATTGCCATCCGCTGGCCCAAGTAAAAGGCTCTTGTGGTTCTAATTTTATTGCTTTAATTTGCAATAATACTTCAGCAGTTTTTATTGCTGTTTCTTTATTTAAAATCATACTACAAATGTATAAAGTTTTTGTGAATGATACCCCGATAATTCTTTCCACAAAAAAAGATCTGGGAGGCGAATATAAAACCTATTCCATCAAAACCGTACGATTAAAACGTTTAATCAGAAAAATTAATAAGGGTAAAATTACACATGTAAATCTTTATCATAGAAAAGAAGAAAAGCTTTTAAAATTTCTTCGGAGAAAAATAAAGGTTGTTGTTGCCGGTGGCGGTAAAGTATACAATGATAAAGGCGAGATCCTTTTTATCTACAGAAATAAAAAATGGGATTTACCTAAAGGGAAAATTGAAAAAGGCGAAACCATAGAAGAATGTGCAATTCGTGAAGTTGCTGAGGAAACTGCAATTACCGGATTAGAAATCACCGGTTTTCTAAGAACTACTTTCCATATTTTTAAGCGCAAAGGAAAATACCGTTTAAAAGAAACGCATTGGTACAATATGGCCAGTGATTTTGATGGTGAATTGATTCCGCAGGAAAAAGAGGGTATTGAGAAAGTAAAATGGAAAAACCCTGAAAAGGCAGAAAAAGCACTTAAAAACTCTTACGCGAACATCAAATTATTATTCGAAGAAGACGAAATTGCCGTACCTAAAACCTCTAGCGTGGAATCCTAAAAATAGGATAGCGTAAATGCGCATTCTCATAATATTTAGAATGCTTATGAATCCATTCTAATTGTGCGTACCAGTTTTTAGCAAAATCGGGATCGTTGGTTTTCTTTTCTTCAAAAGAGGCCTTTAGATCTGCATTTTCAGCAAGCAGGTCTTTTGCAATATCTTCGAAAACGTATGGGGAAAAATGTTCTTTTTGCTGAAGTACGGTGTCAAAATAATTCCAGTTGAAGAAAGAATCTTCTGCGGCCGGTTCTAACATTTCCAGTAAATAGCGAACCCCATCCTGAAAAGTGCTGATATAATAATCTCCTTTTCTAAATCTTATAGAATCCATACTTGCCGAGACTTCGGTATTTCGATGCATATAATGTCCTTCGTAAGCGCTATTGCCAGTTTCGTAATTTTCAATCTTATATTGCTGTACGTAGAGCGTAGTATCTTTTTCAAAAGCTTTCATTTTAATGTTATTCAGCTTTAAAAGATCAATTACATTCCACCATCCTTGCGGAATAACGTAAGCTCTAGGAATATCTATACGGTCTTCAGCAACAAAATTGTTGAAATATTCGATGTCTTTTGTAAAGGCTTTATTTCGATCGTATTTTAAACGATCGCCACCGGTAACTTCACTTGGTATCATTTCGCCCTCATATCCTTTAAATTCACGGATACTTGGATCTTCCATATCTGGTTTGTAGTGTACAGGATACCAGCGTTTAGTGAGATATTTTTTATTTTCAGCAGCTCTTAAGTCTTTTATTTTTTCAGATTGATCGTCGGTAATGGCAACCATAGATCGCATAAGTTCATAAGTTCCCCAAACACGTTTATCGTAAGGCTTCAGCATATGGGTTTCAACCATCAATCCTAAAGTATTCCACATCGTAGTATAGCCGGTAGAATAACGAGGATAATCTACAAATTGAGAAAATCCATTTTCAGGAACTTCATTAAAAACATTCACATAAGGCGTAATATCAAGATTCTTTATTTTTAAGGAATCTTCTAAAGCCGGCATCATTTTCTCATCCAGATATTTACCAATATCGCCCCCCAACCTGTTATGCTGAGTAAAAAGATGGGTTAAAACATATTGATAATCTGCGCCATTGCTTACGTGATTATCGATAAAAACTTCTGGATCCAGGTAATGGTAAATTTTATAAAAAGCACGGGCATTTTTAGAATCAGCTTTCGCAAAATCACGATTTAGATCGTAATTACGAGCGTTTCCTCTAAATCCGTAAGCTTTTGGACCATTTTGGTTGGTTCTTGAAGATGAATTTCTATTTAACGCACCACCAATATTGTAAACAGGAATAGTAGCGATCACTACATTTTTAGGAACTTTTATAGAGTCCTGTGCCATATCCCTAAACATCATCATGGTAGCATCGATACCATCACTTTCACCGGGATGGATTCCGTTTAAGACCAATAAAATACTCTTATTTTCCTTAATTTTTGCGATGTCGAATTGCGCATCTGGATTAAATATTGCCAGGTGTAAAGGTTCGCCACTATCGGTAGTATCAAATGTTTTTAGTTGTACAGAAGGATAAGCTTTAGCCAGATCTTCATAAAAGTTGATTACGTTGGGATAGGTATCGGTTTCAGTTCCATTAGAAATTTCAAAACGAGTGGTAAAATCATAATCGTCCTGAAGCTGATATTTAGAGAAATCGCAGGAACCAAAAGCAATAATTATAAAGCCTAAGAAAAGAATTCTTTTCATAAATACTAACTAACAACAAATATAGGCTGTAAACATACTTAAAATATGTTAAAGCCGCTAATTTAGAGCGCCAATTATAGATTTCTGTAGGACTTTACGTAATCGAGATTAGCGGTTTATTAGCGATATTTTTCACATAACATTTTATCTTCTTGCATTTTGCTGTTAAACTATACTTAATCCCAGCTTACGATTTTTCTGAAGCTTTTTTTCAGATTATTTTCGGGAAAAAGCTAAGAATATGAAAAAGAAGACAATATTAAGTGTTGGTGTATCGGCGCTCATAGGTTTTTCTGGGATTGCGCAAATGCAGGAAGAATTACCTAAAAAGATGAAAAAGAAACTAGCGAAGCAGCCACCCGTGACTGTTCAAACTACAGTTGGGCCATTAGAGTTGCCTTCGCCATTTTCTACAGAATCTGTAGAGAAGCGTAGCGAGATCGTGCCATGGCCAGAAGGACAAATGCCAACGGCACCTGCAGGTTTTAAAGTTTCTAAATTTGCTGAAGATTTAGATCATCCTAGAAGATCATATGTATCGCCTAACGGAAAAGATATTTTTGTAGTAGAAAGTGACGATGCTAAAAAAAGTGCAAACAGAATTACACTTTTTAGAGATGCCAATAAGGATGGGAAGCCAGAAGAACGTTTTGTTTTTGCTGAAGATCTAAATCAGCCATACGGAATGCTAATTCTAGATGGTTATTTTTATGTTGCTAATGTGGATGCTATAAAAAGATGGTCTTATAAAGAAGGAATGACTTCCTTGGAAGGAGAAGGCGAATTGGTTAAAGAATTACCTGCCGGAGGTTATAACCACCACTGGACGCGTAATTTAATCGCAAGCAAAGACGGAAACAAATTGGTGGTTACCGTTGGATCTTCCAGTAACGCCGGTGAACATGGTATGGAAAAAGAAAAGCGCAGAGCAAATGTGCTTATGATGGATCCAGATGGTAGTAACGAGATCGTTTATGCGGCGGGCTTAAGAAATCCTGTTGGCGTAGATTATAATCCAATAACCGGGGAACTTTGGGCTGCTGTTAACGAACGTGATAAAATTGGTGATAATTTGGTGCCAGATTATGTGACTAGCGTAAAACAAGGTGGCTGGTATGGTTGGCCTTATTCATATTATGGAGATATTAAAGATCCAAGATGGCATAAAGAACCGCATAATGATATGGTAGAAAAAGCGATAATTCCAGATGTTCCGGTGGGATCACATACAGCATCTTTAGGAATCACTTTCTATGATAAAGATCAATTTCCTGAAAAATATAAAAACGGAGCTTTTGTAGGACAACACGGTTCATGGAATCGCTCAAATTTTGCAGGATATAAAGTGCTTTTTATTCCATTTGATGCCAACGGAAAGCCACAGCAACCAGAAGATTTCTTAACCGGTTTTATTGCCAGTGAAGATGGTAGCAAAGTTTATGGTCGCCCGGTTGGAGTTACCACTTTACCAAACGGAGATCTATTGGTGAACGATGATAATGGCGGAGTAGTGTGGAGAGTTTCTGCGGAATAATAAAAATTTAGTTTCTTAAAAAAGAGCAATTGAAGAAAATAATTATAGCGCTAATATTGGTGATTTGCGCACAACAATCTTTTTGTCAGAATCTGAAAGGACAAATTTTAAATGAAACAACTTCTGAAGCGATCGCAAATATAAATATCATTGCGGCTTCAGAAGTTGTTGCTGTTTCAGGTAAAGATGGTTTTTTTAGCATTCACAATATAGACTTTCCGGTAGTTTTAAAATTCAGTGCCATAGGATTTAAAACACAAAAGCTAAGATTCGATAAAAATGACACTAATTTTAAAGTTTACCTGGCACCCTCGAACGAATCACTTTCCGAAGTAAAATTAAGAAGCACACTAATCCCAACCGAACTTCAAAAAACACCCGCGGCGGTAAGTTTACTCTCTAAAAACGATCTGGAAAGAACAGATGCTACAAATTTTGTTGATAATCTTAATTATGTGCCCGGAGTTTATGTGAATCAGGGTGCTTTAAATACCAATAAGATCAATATTCGCGGAATTGGAGGTAGAGCGCAATATGCTACAAATAGAATTCAGGCGTATTTCGACGGAATTCCGCTAGCAACAGCAGAAGGTTCGCTCACTTTAGATGATATCGACCAGGAATCTTTAGAACGTGTTGAAGTGATAAAAGGGCCAACAAGTAGTATTTACGGCGCCGGACTTGGCGGATCGATAAATTTGTATTCCGCAGATCCCGGGGCAAATGAAAGTCGGGTTGGTGTAAAAGTGCAGGGAGGAAGTTACAATACTTGGAAAAAATCTGATGTAATTTCGATAAATGGAGCAAATTCTTCGGTTTTTGCTACCTATAACCATGTGCAAAGTGACGGCTGGCGCGAGAATGGTTCTTACGATAGAAAATCTGGACTGGTGAATGCAAAGGTGCTGACTTCAGGAAAAAATAGTCTGTCGTTTTTGGCCAATTTCGTCAAACTAAAAGCTTATATCCCAAGTTCGATAAATGAGGACGATTTTTTAAATGATCCAGAAAGTGCCGCATACACCTGGGGAGCTTCCAGAGGTTACGAAAGTTATGATCGTGGTTTGTTAGGTGTGAGTTATAAACATCATTTTTCTGAGAATTTCACCAATCAAACCAGTGTATTCTTAAGTTTCAGAAATGGCTACGAGCCAAGACCGTTCAATATTTTAAAAGAAGAACGTCTATCTGCCGGTGCAAGAACCAATTTTAGTCTTTCTACAAAACTTTTTGAATTGCCTTCAGAATTTAGTTTTGGCGCGCAATATTATAATGAATGGTACGAAACCGGCACTTTTGAAAATTTTTACGAAGATTTCGATAATCTTGGTAGTGTGCGTGGAGAACGCTTAAGTAATAATGAGCAGGATCGCCATTATGCGAATTTCTTTGCGCAAGTAAATATAGATTTAAGCGAGCGTTTGTTGTTAGAAGCCGGCTTAAATTTTAACACAACCGCTTATAGTTTAGATGATTTTTATGCTGAAGATAATATCGATCAAACCGGGAATTATACTTTTGATGCCGTTTTTTCTCCAAGATTGGGGTTGTCGTATGAAGTTGCTGAACTGAAGAATATTTACGCATCTGTAAGCCATGGGTTTTCTACGCCAACGGTTGCTGAAACCTTAACTCCGGAAGGGCAAATAAACACCGATCTAAAAGCCGAGACAGGTTTTAATTACGAAATAGGTTTTAAAGGAAACTGGTCAAATAATCGATTATATACTGAAGTGTCGTTGTACAGCATCCAGGTGCGAAATTTATTGGTGGCGCAAAGAGTTGCTGAAGATCAATATGTGGGAATTAATGCAGGTAAAACCGATCATAACGGAATTGAATTCTTCGGAAAATATAGCTTAGATCTTACTGAAAACTGGCAGGTGAGTCCATTTATAAATGCAGCTTTTAACTTTTTTGAATTCGATCGTTTTGTGAATGAAGAAGTAGATTATTCCGGTAACGAACTACCCGGAGTTCCAAAGCATACTATAAACGCAGGAATCGATCTTAGTACCGATTTTGGTTTCAGTTTTAATGCGCTTTATAGAAATGTAGGTGAAATTCCGCTAAATGATGCGAATGCGCTGTATACAAATTCTTACGACCTGATAAATCTAAAAGCTGCGTATGCCTTTGATATTATAAAGGATCTTCAGTTAAATATTTACGGCGGAATAAATAATGTTTTTGATGAACATTATGCCGCCAGTGTTTTACCAAACGCTGTTGGTTTTGGTGGCGCTGCACCTCGATATTATTACCCTGGCTACCCAAGTAATTATTTTACAGGCTTAGCAGTTAATTATTTTTTCTAAATTGAATTAAATACAATCCCTATGATACGAAGTTATTTTAATGAACAGTGGAAAGAAGTCGAGTTTGGCGATAATGTTTCAGATGAAATCCGCTATAAAATCTCCAATTTTGGCCGAGTAATTAAAATTACTGAAGAAGGTAAAGAACTTCAGGAAAAGCGACTGGGAAATGGATATGAAATGATTCGTATAAAACTTAAAAACGGTGTTTGGTCCAGCCGATATACTCATAAAATTTTAGCTGAAAATTTCTTGGAACCAAAAGAGGGACAGCGCTATGTAATTCATTTAAATTACGATAAGACCGACAATCGCTTAGAGAATTTGCAGTGGGCTACAAAGCGGGAAAAAGAGATCCATCAATTTAGTAATCCTGAGAATAAGAATATAAAAAGAAAGCTTCCCAGCCATGCAAAACTAACTGAAACCAAAGTGAAATTTATAAAGCGTAAGATTTTTGATCCTAACAGAAGAACACGTTTAAAAATGATCGCTAAACAATTTGGGATTTCAGAAATGCAGTTACACCGAATCAAAACCGGAGAAAATTGGGGACATGTAACGGAGTATTAGAGATTAGATCGCTGGTACTGTGAGATAGTAGATTTTAGATGATAGAATTTAGGGATACGATATTGGAGGTTTTCAATATAAATTTTTTAAAAGTTTGCTTGACAGGTCTGTAATCTGAAAACTTAGTTATAAAATTTACTCACTACTAACCGAATCCGGCACCATAAACTCGTATTTTCCGCCGTGTTGCATCACATCTCTAACAACTGTAGAAGAAATATGCTCAAAGCCAGAAGAAGCGATTAGAAAAACCGTTTCGATATTTTCCATTTTGTAGTTGGTTTGGCCAATAGCTTTTTCAAATTCTAAATCGATACCGTTTCTTAGGCCGCGAAGTAAAAATTTAGCATCAATTTCTTTGCAAAAATCAACTGTTAGTCCGCTGTAGGTGTTTACCTTAATTTTAGACTCATTTTGGAAAGTTTCTTCAAGAAATTCAAGTCGTTTTTCTAAAGAAAACATATATTTTTTACTGCTATTAGTACCAATAGCCAAAACGATTTCATCAAAAAGAGGAAGTCCTCTTTCAATAATATCTACATGCCCTAATGTAATAGGATCAAATGATCCCGGAAATACTGCTTTTTTCATAGAAAATCGATTAACAATACTAAGGTGCTATAAAAAAAGAAGTAAACAAAATTTCAATTGATATTATAGGGGTAAGCGTTATTTTTATATATTCGCCTTCTCAGAAAAGCATCGATCAAAAAATGAACAGAATCATCACAGTATTAGTAATTCTTATTTTTTCAAGTTCAGGTTTAAAAGCACAAAACGCTTCCGTAGAAAAATCTCTTTATGGAATTCAAACCGGTGTATTAGGGATTTGGGGATATAATGAATCGAGATTAGCAGATCAGTTTGCGCTAAGAACAGAAATTGGTTTCGATGCTGGATTATGGGGAGGAACTCTATATGATAATAGCGTAAATTTTGCTTTAATTCCGGTAATTACCTTCGAGCCACGCTGGTATTATAACATAAAAAAGCGTGCAAATAAAAAACGAAGAACCTGGAATAACGGAGCTAATTTTCTTAGTTTAGAAACTAGTTTTTATCCAGATCTTTTTGTGATATCTAATGCGAAAAATGTAGGAGTTGCTAACCAGATTTATTTTATCCCAAAATGGGGGATTAAAAGAAATATAGGAAAGCACTTTGGATTTGAAGCCGGTTTAGGTGCAGGCTATGGAACTTTATTAGAAAGAAAAAGTACTTTAGATGATGGTTTTACAGTAGATCTGCATTTAAAAATCGGCTATAATTTTTAATAAACTTAGCTTAAAGCCGCTTCTATTGCACTCGCATATAATTCTTTTAAACTAATTCCTGCTTTCGCTGCTTGCTGAGGTAAAATACTGGCCTGGCTAAGTCCCGGAGTGGTATTCATCTCAATAAAATGTGGTTCACCGTTATGGAATATAAATTCAGAGCGTGTAAAACCTTTCATTTTTAATTTCTGATAGATCAGTTTAGCGATTTCCTGAACCTTTTTTGTGTCTTCTTCTGAAATTCTTGCAGGAGTGATCTCCTGAGATTTGCCCAGATATTTCGCTTCATAATCGAAGAATTCATTTTCTGAAACAATTTCGGTCACCGGAAGCGCGAGTAATTCACCATTATAAGTGATTACACCCACAGAAACTTCAGTACCATCAAGGAAAGATTCGATAATTGCTTCATCATCTTCCTGAAATGCATTTTGAGCCGCTCGATATAATTCGTCTTTTTGCTTCACCTTTGTAATGCCAAAGCTACTTCCGGCACGATTCGCCTTTACAAAACAGGGAAGTCCCACTTTTTCAATAATGGCATCAGCATCTACAATATCACCTTTATTTAGAAAATAGTTTTTAGCGGTTTTAATTCCGTAGGGCTGTAAAACGCTAATGAGATCACGCTTGTTAAAAGTTAAAGCCGATTGGTAATGATCTGCTGCTGTTTGCGGAATATTCAGCAATTCTAAATAGGCCTGCAATAATCCATTTTCGCCAGGTGTACCGTGAATGGTATTAAAAACACAGTCAAATTTGATAATTTCACCATCAATTTTTACCGTGAAATCACTTCTATTTATTGGATACGGCGTATCATCTGCAGCTACTACAAACCACTCATTTTGTAAAATATGCACGCGGTAAGGCTCGTATTTATCAAGATCCAGGTTTTCGTAAACCATGTTTCCACTATTTATAGAAATGCGGTATTCACTTGAAAAACCGCCCATTGCGATGGCAATTTTCTTCTTCATATTCAATATATCGGGTAATGTAGCGTTTAAAACAAAAATATCACGAAAAAAGGGTGTCACCAAAACCAAGGTGTTTTTATATCTTTGCTTTTTATTTTGTAAATATATGGGATTGTTCAGATTCATTTTCAGTAAAACATTTTTAATTCAGCTGGTGCTGGCAATTATTTTAGTAGTGGTGTTGGGCTATGCAACCATGCAGTGGCTAGACTATACTACAAACCAGGGAGATCGTATAGAAGTACCTAACCTGGCCGAGCTTTCTCTAAGTGATGTGGAAACAATGTTGAAGGAAAAGGATTTAAGATATGAAATTTTGGATTCGGCTAATTTTAATCCGGATTATCCAAGATTCTCTGTTATAGAGCAAGTCCCAAAAGCAGGGAAATTCGTAAAAGAAAATAGGAAAATATATCTGACTTTAAATCCGTCTGGTTATCGTAAAATAATGATTCCAGATCTTATTCGTCGTACTCGCAGACAGGCCGAGCCGACTTTAAAATCTCTAGGTTTCGAAATTGGTGAGATCACCTATAAGCCAGACATTGCTGAAGATGCCGTTTTAGAACTTCGTCATAATGGTGAACTAATAGAAGCGGGAGACGAATTAATGAAAACCTCTAAAATCGATATGGTCTTAGGTGATGGCTCTGGAAGTTATGGACAACCTGTAGAAGAGGATAGTGTAGATACTGAGGAAACGAACGATGATCAATTTGATTTTTAATGAAGGAACATCCCGAAGAAAATAACGAGCTGGAAGAACAGCTAGAAGACCAGAATGACGAAACGCTTTACGAGCATCATAAATTTGTTGCTGAAAAAGGCCAAAATCCTCTTCGTGTAGATAAATATCTGATGAATTATATCGAGAAAGCAACTCGTAATAAAATTCAGAAGGCAGCAAAAGATGGGAATATTTATGTAAATGATGTTCCTGTAAAACAAAATTATAAAGTTAAAGCCGGTGATGTGGTGCAAGTAATGTTCGAGCATCCGCCGTATGAGTTTTTACTTACTCCAGAGAATATTCCGTTAGATATCGTTTACGAAGATGATACTGTTCTTGTGGTGAATAAACCGGCAGGAATGGTGGTGCATCCCGGGCACGGGAATTATAGCGGAACCTTGATCAATGCACTGGTGTATCATTTCGAAAACTTGCCAAATAACAGCAGTGATCGTCCTGGTTTGGTGCATCGAATCGATAAAGATACCAGCGGACTTTTAGTGATCGCAAAAACCGAACATGCTATGGCGCATTTATCGAAGCAGTTTTTCGATAAAACGAGTGAGCGCGAGTATGTAGCCATGGTTTGGGGAAATGTTGAAGAAGACGAAGGCACGGTTGAAGGAAATATTGGAAGACATCCAAAAAACAGACTGCAGAATACCGTTTACGAAGGTGATGATGCTGAAAAAGGTAAACTTGCAGTAACTCATTTTAAAGTTCTGGAGCGTTTTGGTTATGTTACTTTGGTGGCTTGTAAATTAGAAACAGGTAGAACGCACCAGATTCGTGTGCACATGAAGTATATTGGGCATACCCTTTTTAACGATGAACGCTATGGTGGCGAGAAGATTCTAAAAGGGACAACCTTTACCAAATACAAGCAATTTGTAGAGAATTGTTTTAAAGTATTACCAAGGCAGGCGCTTCATGCGAAAACTTTAGGTTTTACACATCCAAAAACAGGAGAGTGGATGAGCTTTAATTCAGATTTACCAGAAGATATGGTGGACGCGATAGAGAAGTGGCGTAACTATGCCAAGAACCAGAAAGAAATGCTAGAGTAGTTTAGCGAAATTCGATAAAATATAAGACCTTTTTATTGCTGTATAAATAAGTAATTGAAGGTCTTTTTTATTTTCGGGAATCGAAGTCTTATCTTCGTAATCGGTTAGATTTAGAATGTTATGCTGTAACGATTGAATAGGAAATTATTCAGCATCTCATTATTTAATGAGATTTGAAACATTTTAGGAAGACAAAGAAAAAAAAGAAAAGAAAAATGAAAATAGTTGTTTCACCAGCGAAAAGTCTGGATTACGAATCTAAATTACCTACTACTCGAGGAACACAACCTGGTTTCTTGGAAACCACGGGAAAACTGAATCGAAAATTGGCCAGAATGACCAAAAAAGAGATTTCAGAATTAATGAGTATTAGCGATAAGCTTGCCGATCTAAATTATACCCGTTACCAGGAATTTGAAGAAGATCATACCAAAAAGAATTCTCGCCCAGCGATGTATGCTTTTAATGGCGATGTTTATAATGGTTTAGATGCGTATACACTTCCAGAGGAAAAGCTGGATGATATTCAAAATACACTTAGAATTCTTTCTGGTCTCTACGGAATTTTAAAACCACTCGATTTAATTCAGCCTTATCGTTTGGAGATGGGAACTAAAATCGGGATCGAAAGTAAGGACAGCCTTTATGAGGTTTGGAAAGAAAAGGTGACCGATTATTTGAATTCAGAATTAGAAGAAGATGAGTTGTTTGTAAATCTTGCCAGTAACGAATATTTTAAAGCAGTAGACACTAAAGCTTTAAAAGTTCCGGTGATTTCTCCTGTTTTTAAAGATTACAAAAACGGAAAATTAAAGATCATCAGTTTTTATGCAAAGAAAGCTCGTGGATCTATGGTGCGTTACATTATCGATTCTTCAGCTAAATCTTTAGAAGATATTAAAGGCTTCGATTACGACGACTATAAATTTAGTGCAGAGCATACCGAGAAAGAAAACGAACCAGTTTTTATTCGATAAAACTATATAAAAAGTCATTCTGATTTTATTTTAGAATCTCATCATGCGGATTATTTCTCTTTTATGAGAACCTGAAACGAGCCCCCTGCAGGACGAACAGGATTAGCTTGACAAAAATTGATTTTTTAAATAGTATTTTAACTGAAATTCTAGTGTGATATTTCAATTTAAACACCTAACCAAAACTTAATATTAGCTAAAACTAGCTTTATTTCTTCGGAAGTAATTTCGTAGAAAAATCCAAAAAACCAATAAGCATGGCTGAAATTAAAGCAGCAATTTTCGATTTCGACGGTACATTAGTAGATTCAGAACATTATCATTACAATTCCTGGGTTGAGGTTTTAAAAGATTACGACGCTCAGCTAGACTACGATTATTATATAAAAACTTATGCAGGTACGCCTTCGCCAATTAATGCAAAGGCGATCGTAGCTCAATTCGATCTGCCAATTTCGGAAGAAGAGCTAACCTACAAGCGCGAGCGAATGGCTGAAAAACTGGTAAAAGAATCTGAAGTTGAATTTATGCCGTTCGCTATAGAAACCTTAGATTTCTTCAAGGCAAAGGGAATTCCTATTTATTTGGTTACCGGTAGTCCACGAAATAATGTTGAGTTTCTTTTGGAGAAAACCGGTATCGCAAAATACTTTGAATTTGAGATTACCAGAACCGATGTAAAAAACAGCAAACCAGACCCTGAAAGTTATCTAACTGCGATCGACAAGATCAAACTGCCAAAAGAAAATATGATCGTTTTTGAAGATACCAGAACCGGAGTAGCTTCAGCAAAGGGAGCAGGATTAGAATGTTTGGCAATTCAGGGAAATCCTAATTTAAAAGAAAATGTAGAGGCTGCAGATAAGATTTTTGATGATCTTCAGCAGGCAACACAATACTTAGAAAAAGAAGGCAGAATTTAAACAATATCGATATTTTTCATCATAAACATCCATTTCCGCCATTTATTCCTGAAGGTGCTACCAAACTTATTGTTGGTACGTTGCCGCCACCGCGTTTTACGCAGCGTAGACTAAAAGAGCGGGATGTTGATTTTTGCTACGGAAGTCAGGATGGTTTACTTTGGCCAATTTTAGACCGAATTTTTGAATTAGAACTGATCTACGATAATTCAGAAGCAGCCGTTTTACAGCGAAAGGATTTTCTTCGGAAACGAGGAATAGGAATTTGTGATGTTGTTGAAAGTAGTTTTAGGGAAAAAATCGATGCTTCAGATTTAGGAATGCAAAAGGTGGAACTGAGGAATATGCTTCAGATTCTACGAAAGCATCCAAGGATCGATACTTTATTATTTACCGGTGGAAATAGTAAAAACGGACCGGAATATTTTTTCAGAAGACATTTAAAAGATTCCGAAGAAAATATAAAACTGAAGATCGTAAATAACGAGCCGCCAAGAATTCATCAATTTGTTTTGGATGGACGATTAATAAAAACCGTTTCATTAATTGCACCGTCTGGAGCAGCGAATATGGCGGTTGGAAGTATGCAGCTTTATAAAGAATTGAAGGCTAAAAACCCCAATTTTAATACGCTGGATTTTAGAGTACTTCAGTATAAGGAGTTTTTTTGACTTCTCAGTAAACAAAAAAACCTCACAGGTTTAGGAAACTGTGAGGTTTGATTTTATTCTAAATAAATATTATTGTAAATCTTTTTTATCCTGCTCTGCAAGAGTGGTTGGCTTTACTTTAAACTTTTTACGCTTAGGTCTTAGTTTACCGGTGGTTCCGATCGCTATTTTCCCTCGTTTAGTTTTTTTATCGCCTCTTCCCATAAATCTATTTACTTTTTATTTTGTTGATCTTTGATCGTTTTTTCGTCGATATCTACTTTATTGGTAGTTTCGTTTCTATTTCCACTTGGTTGCGTGGGATTAGATTGTTCTGTTTTTCTCGATTTGTGATTATCTTTAATAGGACCTCCCATAATTCTGTGTTTTTATGATTCCATATAAAGATAAGAATCGATACTCTTAAAACCTGCTAAGAGCTTGTTAGACTTTGGTTAAACCGGACGAACCGATTTTACAAAATCTTCGATATTGTTTTTACCGTGCTTGTTTAAATGCTTAATAAAAGCACTTCCTATAATAGCTCCTTTTGCATATTTAGTGGCGTCGTTAAAAGTATCTTCGTCACTAATTCCGAAACCAACAACCTGCGGATTTTTCAGTTTCATTTCTGCAATTCGTTTAAAATAAGCTTTAGTTTCTTCACCAAATCCTTTAGTGCTTCCCGTAACGCTGGCGGTACTTACCATATAAATGAATCCGTCGGAAACTTCGTCGATAAAACGAATACGTTTTTCTGAAGTTTGTGGCGTGATCAAGAAAATATTTTTTAGTCCGTGTTTATCGAATATAGCCTTATAATTATCGTTATAAACGTCTACCGGAAGATCTGGGATTATGAGTCCGTCGATACCAACTTCTTCACATTTTGCGCAGAATTTTTCTACACCAAATTGAAGAATAGGATTAAAATATCCCATTATAATAAGTGGAATAGATACCTCTGAACGAATGTCTTTCAATTGCTCAAAAAGTTTATTGGTGGTCATTCCACTTTTTAGCGCGATGGTAGAACTCTCCTGAATCGTTGGTCCATCGGCTAAAGGATCACTAAACGGAAGCCCAATTTCGATAAAATCGACACCATTTTTTTCCAGGCTTTTAATGATCTCCACGGTGTCGTTAATTTCAGGATATCCTGAAGTAAAATATATAGAAAGCAGTTTTTTATCTTCCTGCAGTTTTTCTTTAATTCTGTTCATATTTTAAGCTTTTTGTTTTTGGCTCTTAGCAATTAGCTTTCAGCTTCTTTTATCAATATTCGCAATTTGAAAGATGAAATTTTGAATACGTCACCCTGAACCTGCCCGTCCGGCAGGCGGACTTGATTCAGGGTCTCATCCTATAATTTAAAATCATTTATATATCTCGAATTATGAGATTCCGTGTCGAGCATGGAATGACGATAATTACACTTTAAATTTTATAGAATGTCAATAAATACTACAACTCAAAATAATCGATATACGTATTAAGATCTTTATCGCCACGGCCGGAAAGGTTTACAACAACTACATCATCTTCTTTAAATTTTCGATCTTCAAAAATTGCAAGAGCGTGAGAGGATTCGATCGCAGGGATAATTCCTTCCAGTTTTGCTAATTGTAAGCCGGCTTTCATTGCGGCATCATCGGTAATCGAAATAAATTCTCCACGACCACTTCTAAATAAATGAGCATGCATTGGCCCAACTCCGGGATAATCTAAACCAGCCGAAATCGAATACGGCTCGGTTATTTGTCCGTCGTCAGTCTGCATCAACAAAGTTTTACTTCCGTGGATAATTCCTTCTTTTCCCAAAGCTGAGGTTGCGGCACTTTCACCGGTAGAAATTCCTTTTCCGGCAGCTTCAACAGCGATAATTCCAACTTCCGGAGTGTCTAAATAATGAAAAAATGCACCAGCGGCATTACTACCGCCACCCACACAAGCCACTACATAATCTGGGTTTTCACGATTTTCTTTTTCTTTAAGTTGCGTTTTAATTTCTTCGGAAATCACCGCCTGAAATCTCGCCACCATATCGGGATATGGATGTGGCCCAACTACAGATCCAATAATGTAATGCGTGTCTACCGGATTATTGATCCAATCACGAATCGCTTCGTTCGTAGCATCTTTTAAGGTTTTACTACCCGATTTCGCCGGAACTACTTTAGCGCCCAACATTTTCATTCGTGCAACATTTGGTGCCTGGCGTTCAATATCGATCTCGCCCATATACACGATACACTCGATTCCCATTAGCGCACAAACCGTAGCGGTTGCAACTCCATGTTGGCCGGCACCGGTTTCAGCAATAATTCGGTTTTTACCTAAGCGTTTTGCCATTAAGATCTGGCCAATTGTGTTGTTCACTTTGTGTGCACCAGTATGGCAAAGATCCTCACGTTTTAAATATACTTTGGTGTTATATTTTTTACTGAAACGCTCGGCATAATAAAGTGGAGTAGGGCGACCTACATAATCCTTTAAAAGCGCCTTGAATTCTTTTTGAAAAGAATCTTCTTTCATAACGTCTAAATACTGCTTGCGCAATTCTTCAACATTAGGATATAGCATTTCGGGAATAAAGGCGCCACCAAATTCACCATAATATCCTTTTTCGTCTGCCTGGTATGTCATTTTATTTAGCTTTTTAGCTTACAGCTTTCAGCTTTCAGCTTAATTTTTTTCTTCTTAGTTTTAAGTTTCCTATTTCCAGTGAACAGTTTCTTTTGAAGCCGTTCGATTTATTATTAAATTATAGGATTCAACATCATTAATTTATAATACTTCACATGTCTTTCTTTTTTCATTGCCGAAAAAAGAAACAAAAAAGTCTAGGCTTACGAAACTGACTCTAAATTGTACGTTCGGAAGCTAAATTTTGGAAACTCGCCTACGACTCAAACAGTCCAAAATTCTAACGCTTCTCTCACTTCCAAATTTACGAGCAATTTTCGATAGACCATTTTTCAATCTTATTCAACATTTTTTAAATCACCACATTGCCAAATTATCACATCATCTCATTAGCAAATTGCCTTAATTTTTCAGTATTTTTTAATCCTGGTTCGGTTTCGAAAGCACTGTTTACATCTACAGCATAAAGCAAATGTTCTTTGCTGATTTTGGTTAAATACAGATAGAATTTTTTTAGATCTTCTAATTGGTCTAAACCAATCCCGCCGCTTAGAAAAAATGGTTTTTCTGAAGGATATTCTTTTAATAAGCTCCAATCAAAGGTTTCTCCATTGCCTCCTTTATGTTTGCCTTTAGTATCGAATAAAAAATAATCTACATGATCTTCAAAAGCTGATAATTGTTCAAAATCGAATTCAGATTTTACTGAAAGCACTTTGATGATCTCGATATTCGTTTCTTTTAAAACAGTTTTTAATTCCGCACAAAACTCAGCCGACTCACCACCATGAAGCTGAATCGCATCAAGCTTATATTCGTTGACTTTAGCAAGAATTTCAGCGATCTCTGCTTTTACAAAAACTCCGGTCTTTTTTATCGAATCTGAGATCTTAGGTATTTCAGTATCAAAAAAACGTGGCGTTTTTTCATAGAAAATAAAACCCATATAATCGGGTCGTAATGCCGCGACCTCCTGAATATTTTCAGGATGCTTCATTCCGCATATTTTGAGTTTTAGGTTCATGTTTTTTTAGCTTTTAGCTATCAGCCTTAAGCTGTCAGCTGTTATTTTTTATTTGTAAAAATTATAATTTAGTTGCTGATTTGGATTGTTTTATTCTATTAAAAAAACATTTGAGTTAACTTTAAGCTGAAAGCTGAAAGCTAATAGCTTTTTTAGAATCAAATTGTCTATTCTCTATATTCTATCAGTGAAACGGTCTATGTTCTAAATCAATTCATCAATAAACTCCTTAGCGCTTTTGCCGGGATTATCGGTTTTCATAAAGTTTTCTCCGATTAAAAAACCTTCGTAACCATATTGTTTTAGGTCTTTTATCGCTTCAACCGAGCTAATGCCGCTTTCACTAACTTTTACAAAATCGTCCGGAATCTTAGTTGAAAGGTCTTTGCTGGTTTGGGTGCTGACTTCAAAAGTCTTTAAATTTCTATTGTTTACACCCAACATATCTAAACTCGGCATGATCGATTTCTCCAGTTCTTCCTGATTATGCACTTCTAAAAGCACATCTAAACCAAGATTCTTGGCGAATTCAGATAATTGTTTGATCTGCTCGCGTTCTAAAACTGCAGCGATCAATAAAATTACATCGGCCCCGTGAGCTTTCGCTTCCAGTAACTGATATTCGTCGATTATAAACTCTTTTCTTAGAATGGGCATCTTCACCGCAGCACGAGCGTACAATAGATC
Source organism: Zunongwangia sp. SCSIO 43204 (assembly GCF_019904275.1). Lineage (GTDB taxonomy): Bacteria > Bacteroidota > Bacteroidia > Flavobacteriales > Flavobacteriaceae > Zunongwangia > Zunongwangia mangrovi. The sequence goes on along the minus strand of NZ_CP063204.1, from coordinate 35,717 downwards.
GTCTAAAGAACCCCCAAAATATTTTCCATCGGTTAAAACCGACATTCCGTTTACTCCAGCATTTTCGTAACCTTTGGCTACGTCCTCTACATTTAAACTTTGGTTGATCACCGACTTTGAAGGAGATCGACGTTTATGTTCTGCTATGATTCCGCTTTTACTTTTTCTAAGCGCATCGGCCAAAGAAACGGTTGCTCTTTCAAACAAGGCTGAACTTTCCAGTTGAGAAACAGGAACGACCAGTTTTTTTAAAACCAATTTTTTATGTTTATCTGCAATTATTTTATCAAGAATGTTCATAGATCTTATTCGCTTAAATGCTGTAATTTTTTTAATGCCTCTAATGCTTTTCCAGACTTTATAGATTCTTTTGCTGCTGAAAATCCTTCTTTTACGCTTAGGTTTTTAGCGGTCGCAATTGCCATACCGGCGTTTGCACAAACTACATTCTCCTGAGCTTCGGTTCCTTCTCCTCGCAGAATATTTACCAGGATCATTGCTGAATTTTCTATTGTTCCACCGCCATAGATCTCTTTCTGCTCTAATTTTCGAACCCCGAAGTCGGCTGGTTTCAGCATACTTTCGGTTTCATTAGAAATAACTTTAGTATCGCTGGTTAAGGAAATTTCGTCATAACCATCTAAAGCATGAAGAATACTAAAGTTCTTATCGGTATTTTGATATAAATAACCATACATTCTAGCCAGTTCTAAATTGAAAACCCCAACCAACTGATTCTTTGGAAAAGCCGGATTTACCATTGGTCCCAACATATTAAAGAATGTTTTTACCGCTAAGCTTTTTCGAATTGGTGCTACATTTTTCATGGCCGGATGAAATAGGGGCGCGTGCAAAACACAAATTCCGGCTTTATCGATACATTTTTCTAAAAATGCAGGATCGTTGCTAAAGCGAATTCCCAAATGCTCCATCGCATTCGAGCTACCACTTACAGAAGATACTCCGTAATTACCATGTTTTGCAACATTTACGCCTGCACCAGCAGTCACGAAAGACGAAGTTGTAGAAATATTAAAGGTATTTTTGCCATCACCACCGGTACCACAAAGATCTATAGGATCATAGGCGCTAAGATCTACTGCCACACAAAGTTCTAAAAGCGCATCTCTAAAACCTTCAAGCTCGGCAATAGTAACACTTCGCATCATATAGACCGTGAGAAATGCGGCAATCTGACTTTCGTTATATTCTCCGTTAGAAATATTGAATAAGGCTTGTTTAGCTTCCGCTTTACTTATCGTTTCGTGGTTAATAAGCCTGTTAAGTAATTCTTTCATAATTCCCTCTAACTCCCCAAAGGGGAGATTTATCGAGCTAATTTATAAGTTAAACTTTAGTTTTAGAAATAGATGATTCTTTATTTATCAGAACGATTCTATGCATTTACCCAGTTTTCGATCATTTTTTTTCCTTCTGGAGTTAAAACCGATTCTGGGTGAAATTGTACACCGCGAACGTCAAATTCTCGATGTCTAAGAGACATAATTTGGCCTTTATCATCAAAAGAAGTTGCTTCTAAAGCATCTGGTAATTCTTTTAAAACCACCCAGGAATGATAGCGACCTACTTTTATTTTGTTATCTAAACCTGCAAATAACGGTTCGTTATTTACTACAATATCGATATCTGTAGCAACACCGTGATAAACAGATTCTAAGTTACCAAGTGTGCCGCCGTAAACTTCACCAATGGCCTGCTGGCCAAGGCAAACACCAAAAATACTTTTGGTAGCGCCATATTTTTCTATGATGGGTTTTAATAATCCGGCTTCAGATGGAATTCCCGGGCCGGGAGACAATAAAATTTTATCGAAATTTTGTACAATATCGATATCCAGTTGATCGTTTCTTTTTACCGTTACCTGGCAATCCAGATCCTCCAGGTAATGTACCAGATTATACACAAACGAATCGTAATTATCTATAACTAATACTTTTTTCATCTTCTTTATTATTCGGAAGATTTCTCCCGATGTTTTAATTATAATTTTGATTTTAGAACTCTTCGGTTTTTCCGGAGTTTATAGTTCTTATTTGCGTTAGGGATTGAGGTATTGTTGGAGCTCTTTTTGAATGGGTAACATTTAAAAAAGCGACTACCGAAAGCCCGACCGCCCCTTAGGGTGGTAACGCCATTATTCTATATTTTCAGCAATCTCTAATGCTTTGGTTAAAGCTCCAAGTTTGTTGTATACTTCCTGAAGCTCGTTTTCGTCTTTAGATTCTGAAACCACACCGGCACCGGCCTGGTAATGCAGCTGATGATTTTTGCTCACAAAAGATCTAATAATGATCGCGTGGTTGAAGTTGCCGTGAAAATCCATAAAACCAATCGCACCACCGTAAGCATCACGGTTTACATTTTCACATTCTTCGATAAGTTTCATAGCGCTGTGTTTTGGCGCACCACTCAACGTCCCCGCCGGGAAAGTATCTGCCACCACCTGCATGGTTGGCGTGTCTGGATTTTTGGTCCCGGTAACTTTACTTACTAGATGAATTACATGCGAGAAAAACTGAATTTCGCGATAGGTTTCTACTTTTACATTGCTTCCGTTTCGGCTTAGATCGTTACGGGCAAGGTCTACCAGCATCACGTGCTCGGCATTTTCTTTCTCATCAGTACTAAGTTGTTTGGCAATTTCGGCGTCTTTTTCGTCGTTTCCGGTACGTTTAAAAGTTCCGGCAATTGGATGAATTTCGGCCTGACCTTCGTCTACGACCAATTGTGCTTCAGGTGAGCTGCCAAATATTTTAAAGTTTCCGTAGTCGAAATAGAAAAGGTAAGGAGAAGGGTTGATGCTTCTTAAAGCGCGGTACACATTAAATTCGTCTCCTTTAAATTTTTGAGAAAAGCGTCTGGAAAGTACGATCTGGAAAACGTCGCCACGATAGCAATGTTTTTTTCCGAATTTTACCTGCTCGATAAATTCTTCATCGGTTAGATTACTTTCGGTTTCGCCCTGGCGATGAAAATCGTAAGTGGCAAAATTCTTAACGCTAATAAGCTGCTCGATCTCTTCAATCTTATTATCATTACTATAGGAGTGGTTAAAAATAAACGCCTGGTTATTAAAATGATTTATCGCAATGATATTTTGGTACACCGCATAAAACATATCTGGTAATTCTAGATCGCCTTTTTTCTTAGTGATCTCGATGTCTTCAAAATAACGAACACCATCGTAAGAAATGTATCCAAAAAGACCGTTGTTTATGAATTTGAAGTCAGATTCCTCGGTATCGAACAACTTTCCAAAATCCTGAATTTTCTCTGGAAGATTAATTTCAGGAGTGATCTTGGTTGTTTTTGAAGTACCATCTGGAAATTCTTCAATGATCTCTTCGTTTTGTACTCTTATCGAAGCGATAGGGTTACAGCAGATATACGAAAAACTATTTTTATTAGCGTGGTAATCACTACTCTCTAACAAAAGGCTATTTGGGTATTTATCCCGTACTTTTAGATATACGCTAACCGGAGTAATGGTATCTGCAAGAAGTTTTTTGTAGTTGGTTTTTAGTGTGTACATAATTTTAAAGCATCTTGAAACAAAAAAAAGGCTTGTCGTGAGACAAGCCTTTTGATTATATATTTTTATACAATAGCAATTTAGCTCACGAAGTTTGAACGTAAGTTAGACCACCACCAAGTATTTGCAATTCTGTTTTTCATTGCTTCAAATATAGTTATGAAATTTTAAACAGCAAACATTTTATTAAAAAATAAATCCCGTATTCTGTAGGGTAGAATACGGGATTTAAAAACAATGGTTGGATTCTTAGAATTTAAGATCTACAGAGATTTCAAATTCGTCATATATTGTTTTGTCTCCTAAATTGTCGAAGAAACTTCCAGACCCGTAACGTACTTCGTATTTCGTACGATCGATTGTTAGATCTGCGCTGGCAGTTTTCCCATCATAATCCATGTCGAAAGTTACAGGATTCGTGATTCCTTTAATAGTAAGATCTCCTACAACACCATAAGTGGTACCAGATTTTTTAGAAGCAGTATTTATAACTAATTTAGCTTCTGGGTGATTAGCAACACCAAAGAAGTCATCAGATTTTAAGTGTCCTTCTAACTTTCCTTTGCTTTCCCCTTCTAGATCTGTTGAAACCAAAGAGGTCATATCGATTACAAATTCACCACCTGTAATTTTATCACCTTCTACATCTAAATATCCAGATTTAAGATCGATAGTACCATTATGGCTTCCGGTTACTTTTTCACCAACCCATTTTACAGTACTATCCTTAACGTTCACTTTTTCCATGATACTGGTAAATGACATTGTTGCGATTACAATTACTGAAGCTAAAGCTCCTTTTAAAACAATCTTTTTCATAGCAATTTTTGATTATTTAATTTTTATATAAAGTTGAATAAATCCTCTGTTGATTTGCGCACCTTGGCAGCATGCTGGTATTTGTCTTCTTCGCTTCTATACCCTACACAGGCAATTACTGCAGTGTGAAGACCTTTTTCTTGCAATCCTAAAATGGTGTCGAATTCTTCTGCAGAGAAACCTTCCATTGGGCAAACATCAATTTTTAACTCGGCTGCTGTATTGAGTAGGAAGCCAAGAGCTAAATAGCACTGTTTCTGAGCCCATTCATTTTGCATTTCAGCTGGCATTTGCAGTGTAGAGTTTTTAATCATATCTGCCATACCTTGTAAATCTTCTACCTTCATATCTCTGGTTTCAGCAATATTTTTAATGTAGTTGTCTACATAAGCTTCGTCCAGGCTTTTATGATTAGCAAACACAACAACCTGAGAGGCATCTGTAAGCTGTGTTTGATTCCATGCGGCCGATTTTAGTTTTTCTCTTATTTCTGAATCTTCAATTACAAAGATCTGATAAGGTTGTAAGCCATAAGATGAAGCAGAAAGCTGAACGCCTTCTAGAAGTGTTTCTAAATTCTCTTTAGATATTTTTTTGGTGGCATCAAATTTTTTAGTCGCATACCTCCATTTAAGACTTTCAATAATAGAACTCATAATTCTTTGTTTTTATTAGTTTCTTACTTTTTCAAGTATCTCGTTTAATTTAGTTAATTCTTCAGTAGTAATATGTTTAGAAAAATCGTTCTCCAAATCGTCAACTATAGGATCAAGAATATCTAAAAGTTTTAAACCATCTTCGGTAATAATGATCTCTACTTTTCTACGGTTTTCTTCGCAAATACATCTATCAACTAGATTTTTTTTGATCAGTTTGTCAACTAATCGGGTGGTATTACTCATTTTATTCACCATCCTATCTTGAATGGTGCTGAGGTTTGCAGGTTTCCCCTTTTGCCCTCTTAGTATGCGTAATACATTAAATTGTTGCATCGAAATGTCGTAGGGTTTAAGTGCATCATTCATCATAGTTGTAGCTTTTCCAGCACACAGCATAATGTTGATAACCAATTTTTTGGTATCTTTAAGATGATCTGTTTTTAATAACTCCTCAGTTTTCATTGTTTCTACAACATTTGTATGTACAAATATAAGTTAGCTTTGTTAGTTAATTACTAAATAAATGTTAAAAAAATACACTTGTTTACTAGCTAAAGGATGGCAGTTGGTTTAGAAGTGTATCTTTACATTGCTTAATATAAAATCTACAAAATAATGAAAGAACTTGAACAGGAAGAATGGAGAGAGCAGCTTAGTAAAGATGAGAATGCTGCTATTCTTGATGTTAGAACTGAAGAGGAAGTAGAAGAGGGATATATACCTAATTCTAAAAATATAGACATATATAAAGGGCAGGGATTTATCGATGAAGTAGAAAAGCTTGATAAGGATAAAAATTATTATATCTATTGTAGATCTGGAAAGCGAAGCGCCCAGGCATGTTCGATACTAGATCAACTTGGTTTTTCGAATACGTATAACCTTGAAGGTGGATTTATGAACTGGGAAGGCGATACCACAGAAGACTAATGAAAAAGATCTTTCTAATAGTTCCACTATTACTGCTATCCTTACAAAGCTGTAAGAAAGTAGAAGCTAGCGAGATTGAAATGATTTCTCCTGAAGAGATGCTAGATCGTATGGAGAAAGATGATATCCAGGTTTTGGATGTACGATCTGCAAGAGAGTTTGATGATGCACATCTCTTTAAGGCTAAAAATATCATTTTGAGTGAGAACAATGATAACTCTTTGTTTTTTGATACTCTTGCGAAAGATAAACCTGTAGTTATTTATGGTAAAAATAAGGAGAATACGAAAAAAGCTATCGAGATTTTAAAGGAAGATGGCTTTGAGGAAGTTTACGAACTTGAAGGCGGAATAGAAAACTGGATACTAGTAGGAGGAGAAGTCTATAAGTAATATATTAGTAAGATATTTGAAAAAACCGCAGAGAAATCTGCGGTTTTTTTGTTTAAAATAATACGTTTTAGCAATTGAACGCATCTAAAATTAACATTTTATGTTAAAATAAAATCAACGCTATAAGTTTTTTATACAAACGCTTATAAATACTTAGTTTGTGATCATTTTTGTTGCTTTTATTGTAAGAAAATACCTATGTAAGTTCTATTTTTGGATCTTCGCGATGTTGTATTGTATCGATAAAATTATAATTTGGAAGAAAATTAACCATTTTATAAACTAAACATAATGATGTTAAAAACTACACGTGCTTTAGCTGCAGGATTAAGCTTTGCAGCTTTGTTAGCCTCTTGTGCAAATGACAAAGAAACTAATGAGATTATTACCGAAGAGCAATTGGCCGCTCCTGCAGAAGCTTCTGCAATAAAGGGGCAATATATTGTTGTCTATAAAGACGATGTTGCTAAGCAAGCTATCGGTGACCCATCTAATTATGGAAAAGCACAGGAAGCAATGAAAGCAATGACTAAAAGAATGTTTCAGGAATCTGGTGTTAAAGATGCTGAAGTGATTTCAACTTTTAGTAAAACTATTAAAGGTGCTGCGATCAAGTTAAGTGCAGATCAGGTGTCCAGACTTCAGGGTAGAGAAGATGTAGACTACATTGAAGAAGATAAGGTTGTGATCTTTGCGCCACCATGTGGAACACCAAATGGAGTTCCTTGTAGCGAAGATCCGGGAGATGGTGATGGTGGAGGTAGTTCTTCACAGGAAACGCCTTATGGTATCACTAGGGTGAATGGAGTTTCATCTTATTCTGGTTCTGCTGTGGCATGGGTGATCGATACCGGTATCGATTTAGATCACGAAGATCTTAATGTTGATGGTTCCAGAGGATTCAATGCATTTACGAGTGGTAAAGACGGAAAGTCTTTAGACGATGGTAATGGTCACGGTACTCACGTAGCCGGAACAATAGGCGCAATAAATAATAATGTAGGAGTAATTGGTGTTGCTCCTGGTGCGACAGTGATACCCATTAAGGTATTGGATAGTAGAGGTAGCGGTTCTTATTCTGGTGTTATTGCTGGTGTGGACTTTGTTGCAGCTAATGGATCTAATGGTGATGTTGCTAATATGAGTCTTGGTGGGCCAATTTCTCAGGCTTTAGATGATGCTGTTTTAGCAGCTTCTCAGCAGGGGATTAAATTTGTGCTAGCTGCAGGTAACGAAAGTGACGATGCGAATAGTCATTCTCCAGCCAGAGTAAACGGAAGTAATATTTATACAATTTCAGCTATGGATAGTAATGATTCATGGGCTTACTTCTCTAACTACGGAAATCCACCAGTAGATTATGTAGCGCCTGGAGTAGGAATAAAAAGTACCTGGAAAAGCGGTGGATATAACACCATTAGTGGTACGTCTATGGCCTCCCCTCATGCTGCCGGAATTCTTTTACTAGGGAATCCTTCTACAGATGGTACTGTTTCTGGAGATCCAGATGGAACAAGTGATGCGATAATCGTGCATTAATTTAATTAGTTAATAGGATTAGCAAAAAGCGGCACCATATTTCGGTGCCGTTTTTAGTTTGTCATATTTTTCATATCTAGCTAACAAGTCAGCATAACTTTAAGTAATTAAACTAAAATTGTTTAAATAAGATGATTTATATCTTTTTGCTATAAGAAATTAAAGTTCAGAAAATATATGTGAAGTATTGATTTTAATTTTATCTGTTTGTTTACCAGTGTTCTATTGTTTTGTTTTTGAGGTTTTTTCAATTTTCAAAAAATAGAATGAGTTTATCTCAGAATTAATATATTTACCTCATTAACTTTTCCCTAAACTTATTAGTTAATGAAAAAAATTATTACTCTTTTTATACTTAGTTTATTTTTCAGTTTTAATGCGTTTTCACAGGATTTTGCGGTTGGTCTAAAGGCTGGTGTCAACATAGGTCATGGCGGTGAAATTGCTGGCTTAACTTCGAGTGCAAATTATACTGGAGATACTTACTTCTCAGACCCAAGTGAAGGTTTTCATGGAGGGATTTTTGGGCAGTACAACTTAGGAAAATACTTTTTAAGGCTGGAGGGAATGTATAATACGGTCACAACCGAATTTCCTTTTGATGTACGGCCAGCCGAATACCAGATGAATAAAATTAATGTACCTCTTTTGTTAGGATATCACTTTTGGGGGCCGTTAGATGTTTATCTTGGCCCGGCTTATAATAGTAGTGTTGGAGATGTTACTTTGCAGGGAATGGAAAACAATGGAGGTGTTGTAGAAAATATAGCCAGTAGCTATTTGTCTGCAAACATGGGAGTCAAAGTTCATTTTGGTCGGTTCGAATTAGATGTGCGTTACGAGTATAATTTTAGTTCTAATGAACCTTATATTGTCGACATGATAAATAGCGCTTATGGTATTAATTTAGCATCTTTTGAAAGTAGAAGAATTCATCAATTGATGCTCAGTGCTTCTGTTGGACTTTTTGATTCTAAATACAGGTCAAAAAAATCAAAAAGAAAAAGAGGTTGTTATTTTAGATAAAATCGATACGCATTTTTGTTGAATGCAAAGTAAAAAAAAGCTCCTACAAAAGGAGCTTTTATATTTTAAAGGATATAAGAAAAAAAGCAGTAGCATATAAATGAAAAAATATCTAAAAACCACCAATAAAAACAATTCCGCTACTGCTTTTTTATCACCTAACCACTAATCTGTCATATTCTATAGTACAAAAATAGAGATGAAACCTCGCTTTTTGCAGCAATTTAGATGAAGTATCGTTTTACTGAAGTCGAACCGAAGAGATGTGTGGGTAAATGGTAATTTTGAGTAGTGTTTCAAAAAAAGTAGTTATTGAAAGTGTATATTCGATGATCTATAGATCAATTTTAGAGAGATCTATCTACTAAGAATAGAATTTATGATTCTTTGTATAACATATGGAAGCATAAAAAAACCGGTTTCATGTGAAACCGGTTTCTATATAAGAGAGTAATAATTGTTTTTAATTATTTTACTTTATCAACAATTGCTTTAAACGCTTCTGGGTGGTTCATCGCTAAATCAGCTAAAACCTTACGGTTTAATCCAATTTCGTTAGCTTTTACTTTTCCCATAAATTGCGAATAAGACATTCCTTGTTGACGAGCAGCAGCGTTAATACGCATAATCCATAATGAACGGAAATTACGTTTTTTAGCTTTGCGATCTCTATAAGAGTAAAGCATAGCTTTTTCAACTGCATTTTTTGCTACTGTCCAAACGTTTTTACGTCTTCCAAAGTAGCCTTTTGCTTGCTTAAGAACTTTTTTTCTTCTAGCTCTCTTCGCAACAGAATTTACTGATCTTGGCATAATTTTAAAATTTTGTAGCAGGCGATCGAAAATCGATACTTTTAAACTAAAAATTACATTTTAATTTGCCCAACTCCAGGGTTTATAAATGATTAAAACCGTTAATCTTCAGATTACTTTAAACGTAATTGAAGTTTAACATTATTGGTGTCAGCATCAGATACTAATGTACTGTGCGTCAACGCAAGCTTACGTTTTTTAGACTTCTTTGTTAAGATGTGACTTTTAAACGCGTGCTTTCTTTTAATTTTTCCAGTACCTGTAAGCTTAAAACGCTTTTTCGCACTAGATTTTGTTTTCATTTTAGGCATGCTATCCTTCTTTTATAATTAAAACTCTCTTAGTCTTTTATTTTTTCTTGGAGGTCGTAGGTGCCATGAACATTGTCATTCGCTTACCTTCAAGCTTTGGCATTTGTTCTACTTTTCCAAACTCTTCTAAATCTGTTGCTAGACGTAACAAAAGAATCTCTCCCTTATCCTTAAACACTATAGAACGACCTTTAAAGAATACGAATGCTTTTAATTTTGCTCCATCTTTTAGGAATTTTTCAGCATTTCTTTTCTTGAACTCGTAATCATGGTCATCTGTATTAGGCCCAAAACGAATTTCCTTAACGACAACTTTACTAGCTTTGGCCTTCATGGCCTTTTCACGTTTTTTCTGTTCGTAAAGGAATTTCTTATAATCCATTGCCTTTACCACAGGTGGTTTGGCATTTGGAGAAATTTCTACTAAGTCAAGTCCTAGATCTTCAGCAATTGCTAAAGCTTTCTCGATAGGGTAAACATCCATTTCGACATTGTCACCTACCAGGCGCACTTCCTTAGCCCTAATTTTCTGGTTAATTCTGTGTTGATCTTCTTTACGAGTTACTCTTTGTTGTCTCGATTTTTTTCTTCGTATTGCTATGGCTTCAGTATTTTAGTTAAACTTCAAACGCTTTTAGCGTTTTTCCAATTTCGTTATTAATGATTTGAGCGAATTCTTCTACTGGCATTGTACCAATATCTCCCTCGCCATGTTTTCGTACAGAAATCGTACCATCTTTTGCTTCTTGTTCTCCAACGATCAACATATAAGGAAACTTTTTAACTTCAGCTTCTCTTATCTTTTTCCCGATGGTTTCATTTCTGTTATCTTGTACGCCGCGAATTTCGTGATTTTCTAATAAACTTAAAACTTTTTGACTATATTTTTCATATTTCTCACTGAGAGAGAGTATGATAGCCTGTTCAGGCATTAACCATAGCGGGAAGTTTCCTCCGGTGTGCTCTAGGAGGATGGCAATAAATCTTTCCATACTTCCAAATGGAGCCCTGTGAATCATAACCGGGCGATGTGATTCATTATCACTTCCCTTATATGTCAGGTCAAATCGTTCAGGTAAATTATAATCTACCTGAATGGTGCCAAGTTGCCAGCTTCTGCCAAGCGCGTCCTTTACCATAAAATCTAACTTTGGCCCATAAAACGCCGCTTCACCGGTTTCTATGATATAATTAAGTCCTTTTTCTTTAGCAGCATTAATAATGGCATTTTCCGCTTTTTCCCATACATCGTCACTACCAATATATTTTTCCTTATTCTCTGGGTCGCGTAATGAAACCTGTGCGGTAAAATTTTCAAAACCTAAACTGTCGAATACATATAAGGTAAGGTCGATTACTTTTTTAAATTCTTCATCTAACTGTTCAGGGGTGCAAAATATATGAGCGTCATCTTGTGTAAAACCTCTAACACGGGTTAACCCATGTAATTCTCCACTTTGTTCATAGCGATACACCGTACCAAATTCAGCAAAGCGTTTTGGTAGATCACGGTAACTCCATGATTGTGAATTATACATTTCACAATGGTGAGGGCAGTTCATGGGTTTTAAAAGAAACTCTTCACCTTCGTGCGGAGTTTTAATGGGTTGAAAACTGTCTTCTCCATATTTAGCATAGTGACCAGAGGTTACATATAATTCCTTATTTCCTATATGAGGGCTTACAACCATCTCATATCCTGCTTTTTTCTGTGCTTTTTTAAGGAAGTTTTCCAGGCGTTCTCTTAAAGCAGCTCCTTTTGGAAGCCATAATGGTAAACCTTGTCCAACTTTTTGAGAAAAAGTAAAAAGTTCTAATTCTTTACCAAGCTTTCTGTGATCTCTCTTTTTAGCTTCTTCAAGAAGTTCTAGGTATTCCTTAAGTTCTTTTTGTTTGGGGAAACTTGTACCATAAACACGGGTAAGCTGTGGATTATTTTCATTGCCTCGCCAATATGCTCCGGCAACATTCATTAATTTTACAGCCTTAATTATTCCGGTGTTTGGAATGTGCCCGCCACGACATAGATCGGTAAATGTGTCATGATCACAAAAAGTGATTGTTCCATCTTCAAGATTTTCGATTAATTCAACCTTAAAAGGATTGTCAATTTTTTTATAGTAATCAAGAGCTTCCTCTTTAGTTACTGCGCGCATCTTAAAGTCATGCTTTCCTCTGGCAATTTCTAGCATGCGATTTTCGATCTTTTGGAAATCACTTTCAGAAATTTTCTGTTCACCAAAATCTACATCATAGTAAAACCCATTTTCTATAGAAGGACCAATAGTTAATTTGGCGCCTGGGTATAGATCTTGGATGGCCTGTGCCATAACATGAGAAGTAGAATGCCAAAAAGCTTGTTTACCTTCATCATCATTCCATGTATATAAGGTGAGATTGCCATCTGTTGTTAAAGGAGTAGATGTTTCTACAATGGTGTCATTATATTTTGCTGAAATTACATTTCTTGCAAGCCCGGCACTAATACTTTGTGCCACATCCATAGGAGTAGAGCCCTGTTCAAATTCCTTAATACTGCCGTCAGGCAATGTAACCTTTATCATGTCTATATATTATAGTCGTTATTATAATGAGCAAAGATAAGAGGTTGTAGTTGTTTGCGCAATACAAGCTTTTAGTATTTTATGGGCGTTTCACTATATAATATAGTGAACGGGCTATCCACTATATCTTGGCGGCTTTTATTTAAAAGTAGTTTTGTAAAGGTTTCTTCTTGCATAGAAATGTATGAACTAGGAGTATTTCCTGCGCCAAGGATGCCGTTTCTATCCCTAACGCAATTTTATATTGTTGTAATTATTTATTGTCCAGGTGTTTATGTTTTGATATTAAATTAATTTTAAAATTTGTTGATTTTTGTGTTGTCAAATCGAAATTAGCATATATATTTGCACCCGCTTAGCCGCTGTGGTGGTGTTTTAAAAGCGGAAGTTCATTGAGGTTTTAGGATATTTAGGAGCGAAAAAAAAACTTAAAAAAAGATTTGGTTTGTAATTAAAAAAGCCGGTATCTTTGCGCCCCGCTAGCCCCGCTTAAGGGTGGAGTTGGAATGCGGGAGTTCATTGAGTTTTTATCGAAAATTAGCTTTAAAAAAAACTTTAAAAAAGTTTTGCTGGTTAAAGAAAAAGAGTTGTATATTTGCAGCCGCTTTAACGGCGAGGTTCTTTGGAAGTTTTGAGTAAGGAAAAAGAATAAAAATATTTTTAAATTTTTCTTGTGAGTTTAATAAGTAGTTGTATATTTGCAGCCGCTTTGAGAGAAAGCTAAAAAGCTCTTAAAATTTTGAAAAACAGAAATACCGACTGGGGTTATAATTAAGGTTCGATACCTTAGATTTCAACGAAAGGATCTTTAATTAGATCCGGACTTTTAAATAAGTTCATTGACATATTGAATTGACTAGACGATACTAATTTTAATTTGATTAGGATTAGTATAGCGTAAAGATTAAGAATTAAGACTATAAAGAGTCAAACTTTTGAGCTTTAGACTTCTTGAGAAGGAAAACATTTATTTGATTGTAACATATTAATGAAACAACGATGAAGAGTTTGATCCTGGCTCAGGATGAACGCTAGCGGCAGGCTTAACACATGCAAGTCGAGGGGTAACAGGGAGTGCTTGCACTCTGCTGACGACCGGCGCACGGGTGCGTAACGCGTATGCAATCTACCTCTTACTGAGGGATAGCCCATGGAAACGTGGATTAACACCTCATAGTATTATGAATTGGCATCAATTTATGATTAAAGGTTACGGTAAGAGATGAGCATGCGTCCTATTAGCTAGATGGTAGGTAACGGCTTACCATGGCAACGATAGGTAGGGGTCCTGAGAGGGAGATCCCCCACACTGGTACTGAGACACGGACCAGACTCCTACGGGAGGCAGCAGTGAGGAATATTGGACAATGGGCGAGAGCCTGATCCAGCCATGCCGCGTGCAGGAAGACTGCCCTATGGGTTGTAAACTGCTTTTACAGAGGAAGAACCCTCCCTACGTGTGGGGAGTTGACGGTACTCTGCGAATAAGGATCGGCTAACTCCGTGCCAGCAGCCGCGGTAATACGGAGGATCCAAGCGTTATCCGGAATCATTGGGTTTAAAGGGTCCGTAGGCGGGTTTATAAGTCAGTGGTGAAAGTCTACAGCTTAACTGTAGAACTGCCATTGATACTGTAGATCTTGAATCATTATGAAGTGGTTAGAATGTGTAGTGTAGCGGTGAAATGCATAGATATTACACAGAATACCGATTGCGAAGGCAGATCACTAATAATGCATTGACGCTGATGGACGAAAGCGTAGGTAGCGAACAGGATTAGATACCCTGGTAGTCTACGCCGTAAACGATGGTTACTAGCTGTCCGGCCTAATTGAGGGCTGGGTGGTTAAGCGAAAGTGATAAGTAACCCACCTGGGGAGTACGTTCGCAAGAATGAAACTCAAAGGAATTGACGGGGGCCCGCACAAGCGGTGGAGCATGTGGTTTAATTCGATGATACGCGAGGAACCTTACCAGGGCTTAAATGCAGTCTGACGTATCTGGAAACAGATATTTCTTCGGACAGATTGCAAGGTGCTGCATGGTTGTCGTCAGCTCGTGCCGTGAGGTGTCAGGTTAAGTCCTATAACGAGCGCAACCCCTGTGGTTAGTTGCCAGCACGTAATGGTGGGAACTCTAGCCAGACTGCCGGTGCAAACCGTGAGGAAGGTGGGGATGACGTCAAATCATCACGGCCCTTACGTCCTGGGCCACACACGTGCTACAATGGTAGGGACAGAGAGCAGCCACTTCGCGAGAAGGAGCGAATCTATAAACCCTATCACAGTTCGGATCGTAGTCTGCAACTCGACTACGTGAAGCTGGAATCGCTAGTAATCGCATATCAGCCATGATGCGGTGAATACGTTCCCGGGCCTTGTACACACCGCCCGTCAAGCCATGGAAGCCGGGGGTACCTGAAGTCCGTTACCGAGAGGAGCGGCCTAGGGTAAAACTGGTAACTGGGGCTAAGTCGTAACAAGGTAGCCGTACCGGAAGGTGCGGCTGGAACACCTCCTTTCTAGAGCATTCTCTTAAATTATAAGAGGATCGCAATTAAATAAAGGGAAGTTCAAAATTAGGCCTTTTAGGTCTTGATTCTTAATGTCAATTCGATTATGGACAGTCTCATAGCTCAGCTGGTTAGAGCGCTACACTGATAATGTAGAGGTCGGCAGTTCGAGTCTGCCTGAGACTACAAAGTAGAGGAAGGTAGGAGAGAAGTTTATCCGCCGGAGCGTAAGCGAAGGAGGAAGTCTGCCTGAGACTACAAAATGGTCATCAGGCCAAAGAAGTTCATTTGAAACACTGAAGGAAATTTTAGAGGTTGAGTAGCCGTTATAAGTACTGTTAACTAATAACTGGTTAACTGATCACTAAGAGACGGGGGATTAGCTCAGCTGGCTAGAGCGCCTGCCTTGCACGCAGGAGGTCATCGGTTCGACTCCGATATTCTCCACCAAGTTTAGATGTTAGAGGCTAGACTTGAGATGTTAGATTATCTAATGTCTCATATCTAAAATCTCAAATCTATACAGAAAGTTCATTGACATATTGAGAAATAAAGAATACGAGAAACTAACGCTTATTATGAGATAGAATTTATTCTACG